>DGOK01000132.1:5426-21288 GCA_002389385.1 Rhodospirillaceae bacterium UBA4468
ATGAAGAGCATGAAGAAGACATCATGCGCCTCGGTGGTGTGAGCGAAGACGACTTGTACCAGGCTGCCATCACGACAACGCGTGCTCGGTTTAGCTGGCTGGTCGTTAATTTGCTGACGGCGATTTTAGCATCAGTTGTGATTGGCCTGTTTGATGCGACGATACAGCAAGCCGTGGCCCTCGCGGTCTTAATGCCGATTGTCGCCTCGATGGGCGGGAATGCGGGGACGCAGACACTTACTGTGACCGTGCGTGCATTAGCGACGAAGGAATTGACCAGTACGAACGCCGCCCGCGTGATTACCAAGGAAGTCATCGTTGGATGTTTCAATGGCGTTGTGTTTGCGGTTTTGAGTGGACTTGTTGTCTGGTTTTGGTTTGAAAGTCAGATGCTTGGCATTGTGATCGCATCAGCGATGGTGATTAACATGATCATTGCCGGTTTTGCAGGGACGACGATTCCCATCATGTTGGAGCGGGCAGGCGCAGACCCTGCGATTGCCTCAAGCGTGTTCTTAACGACTGTCACGGACGTCGTTGGATTCTTTGCATTTTTAGGCCTAGCCACACTTATTTTGCTCTAAAACGGCAGAAAACCTCAATCGGTCTTTACGTAAACGTAACCCTCGCTTAGCATTTGCAGATGAGTGAGGCATTGGGTATTGCAGATCTGGCGCGCGAGTTCGACGTAACGACGCGCACCGTTCGATTCTACGAAGATAAAGGATTATTGGCTCCAGCCCGTGAAGGCCAACGTCGCATTTATAGTGCGCGCGATAGGGTGCGCCTGCGATTGATAATGCGCGGTAAGCGCCTTGGGCTTTCACTGGACGAGATCGCAAGTCTGCTTGATCTTTATGACGTCGATCCGAGTGAAGTCACTCAACTTACACATTTCGTCGGCGTGATCCGCGACCGAAAATCTGTTCTTCAAGGGCAGAAATGTGACATTGAAGAGTCTCTCGCTGAAATGGATCGTCTCGAGGCACAGTGCGTTAAACTGCTGTCAGAAAAACAAACAACATCATAAACATTGAGAATTTAAGGAGAATAAGCGTGGCTGTTTCGCCGAATAAAAAAGTTGTCGTTGCTGGTTTGGGTGCCGTTGGTTTGCCAGTTGCTGAATGGTTAAGTGAAGGTGTCGATGGGTTCGATCTTGTCGGGGTATCTGGCAGTACAAAAGAACGCGCTGCGGATAAAGTTAAAGACTTCAAAAATCTACCACCGGTTTATGATCTCGATGAACTGGTTGGCCTTGCAGACATCATTGTTGAAGCTTTGCCGCCTGCGAAATTTTTTGATCTTGCCATTCCTGCTGTTGAACAGGGAAAAATTCTGGTGGCCGTGACTGTGACCAGGTTGCTTGAGCAACCCGAATTGGTTGATCGTGCACGAGAGACGGGTGCGAGAATTATTGTGCCGACAGGTGCTCTGGCGGGCTTCGATGCTGTGAATGCGGCATCCAAAGGCACAATCAATTCTCTTGTAATGTTAACACGTAAGCCGCCTCAGGGTTTGGTCAAAGCACCATTTGTTGTAGAGCAGGGGATTGATTTATCGAACCTGTCCGAACCTCTTTGCCTTTATAATGGCACTGTGCGTGACGCTGCTGCGAAGTTCCCTGCCAACGTAAATGTTGCTGTTGCACTAAGTTTGGCTGGCCCAGGTCCGGATAACACATCTTACGAAATTTGGGCGGACCCTGCTGTCGAACGAAACACACACACTGTCAAATTGGATAGTGATTCGACGACCCTAGAATTCACAATTGCCGGTGTGCCAACGGAAGAAAATCCCGCTACGGGTAAGTTGACGCCGCTTGCTGTGATGGCAACGCTCGAAGGTTTGGTATCACCACTTAAGATTGGTACATAAGGTCGTATGAGATGACGGAGAGCGAGGGACTCACTATAAGCGATCCGAATGATCAGGATCATATTCGTGTCTCCTTTGCTCGTCTTTCTTTGATTGAACCTTGATGCGTATCGTCGGCTAACCGTTCCAATATAATGTTTTGAGGTCAGCGTGTTGAGCAGCCTGAATTTTACTGGTGTTTTGTTAATCGGGTTTGGCGGATTGCTGGTCGCAATGGCTGTTTCTATTTGTGCCGTATCATTATTGCACAAGAGACTTGCTGAGAAACTTGAAAGTTGGATTTGTGGAGGTTGGAGCGTCATCGACGCTTGGCCGAATGATGATGTATTCAAATGTGCCATAACGTGGCTTGATCATTTCATCAATAAAGCCGTCTTTAAAATGATTTTGGATTATGAGCGCTCGCCAATATTTGGCGCCATCGCTACAACAATATTTATTGTTATTCTGCCACTCGCTGCATTAGCGAACACGCTGCAGGGCGGCTCGCCGTTTATGTTGTATTGCTATGGCTTTATTTGTTTGGGAGTTGTCTATCAGCTGTTTACAGCAGAGATCAGGTTTAACGCCGCCATACGTTCGGCTATGGCTGGCATATCTGCTTTTTTACTGGTTTTTGCATTGCCGTATTATGCGGCATGGTCACTGACTGAGTATTTGATGAACCAGTCGATCTTATTGAGCGTTGTTGCAAGTGTTCTTGTGGCAAACGTTCTTTATGCAGGGACTGCAGGTTTAGGGGCGTTAGTCCGCACAGGCAACAGAACTGGCGAGTTGCCAGATTTAGAAAGATTTCTCGCGTACCTGTTGTTCGCAATTTCTGTTTTTTATGTTCTGTACTGGTTTATCGTATTTGCGGGCAGTGTCGCCTATGATGATATTTATCAAATGCATGATCTGCGATCTTTGCTTGTGAGTGTCGGATGTGGCTCTCTTTCTTTTGCACTCATTAAGTTGCTTGTTGATCGCATCATAGATCAGACAATGATTGGTCTTCGACTTGCACGAAGTTTAGGTGTGATTGTTATATTGATCGTGTCTTCTTTGGTGATTTTTTATGGGTCATATGAAGTCGGAACATTTCATTCTGAGACAGCCCGACAGTGGCTTGCACATATTCCGGTTGTGCCGGCTTTTGCTATCGCCGTTATGCTTGGCACGGCAATGATTGGGCATTTGGTTTGCCTTTCTCATGGCTTTTCTCAAAGGATAAATAAACACCCCTTATTAGCCACAAACCTTTTGATTGGATCGATTGGGGGGCTCGTCATGTTGGTGGGTATCGGGATAAGATAGAACTCTGACGTAAGTTGACGTTAACGTTAACGTCAATTAAGTTGTTTAGGCTATTAATACAGGAGCCGGCGTGCCTTTCCGTCGACGAGAAAAGCAATGATCCGAAATGAATATCCCACATTAGATTTTGGTCTTGGCGAAGACGCCGATATGCTCAGGCAATCTGTGAGTGGCTTTGCTGCGGATGAAATTGCTCCGCGCGCGGCTGATATTGATCGAGACAATGATTTTCCAAAAGACTTATGGCGTAAGATGGGCGACATGGGTCTGCTTGGCATTACAGCTGCCGACGAGTACGGCGGGGCGGGGATGGGCTACCTTGAGCATTGTGTGGCCATGGAAGAGATCAGCCGTGCTTCTGCCTCAGTAGGGCTTAGTTATGGCGCGCATTCAAACTTGTGCGTCAATCAGATCAATCGCAACGGCAACATAGATCAAAAAGACCGCTATCTCTCAAAGCTCATCAGTGGAGAACATGTCGGCGCCTTGGCGAT
This sequence comes from Rhodospirillaceae bacterium UBA4468, assembly GCA_002389385.1. Lineage (GTDB taxonomy): Bacteria > Pseudomonadota > Alphaproteobacteria > Rhodospirillales > Casp-alpha2 > UBA4479. The sequence goes on from DGOK01000132.1 coordinate 9,092, forward strand.
GAGTGAGCCGGGTGCTGGTTCAGATGTTGTCGGTATGCGGCTTCGTGCGGAAAAAAAAGGCGACCGTTATGTGCTCAGCGGCAACAAGATGTGGATCACAAACGGACCCGATGCAGATACCTATGTAATTTATGCAAAAACCGATATGGATGCGGGACCCAAGGGGATTACCGCATTTCTGGTTGAGCGTGGGTTTGGTGGATTTAGTCAGGCGCAGAAACTCGATAAGCTCGGGATGCGTGGATCAAACACATGCGAGTTAGTCTTCGAAGATGTCGAAGTTCCCGAAGAGAATATTCTTGGTGGCTTGGGTAAGGGCGTCAACGTACTGATGAGTGGTCTGGACTATGAGCGCGCAGTGTTGGCAGCAGGACCTCTTGGTATTATGCAAGCTTGTATGGACGAGGTTGTTCCTTACCTGCACGAACGAAAGCAGTTTGGAAAACCTATTGGTGAATTCCAGTTAATGCAGGGCAAATTGGCCGACATGTACACAACAATGAACGCATCCAAGGCTTATGTTTATGCGGTTGCGCGTGCATGTGATGCAGGACGAACGACACGAAAAGATGCTGCCGGTGCTATTTTGTATGCCGCTGAAAAAGCCACGTGGATGACACTTGAAGCGATCCAATGTCTAGGTGGGATGGGGTATATAAACGACACACCAACGGGCCGTTTATTACGCGACGCGAAGCTATACGAAATTGGCGCGGGAACGTCTGAAATCCGCCGCTGGCTGATTGGCCGTGAACTTTTTGAAGAGACGTCTTGAGTGGTTCTTAAATATAATAACGAGGTATCGAATGTCTGAACATGGTGGCGGTGGAGACGGTGGCCCCGTATTCATAGACGTTTACGGAACGTCGAAACGACTTGGTCTTGAACTTCCCAATAAAGATAATGGCTCTCATGGTTTTGAAGGCCCCCATCCTGATGGCCCATTTTGGCTGCGCACCTTAAAAGGCGAAGTCCCATTATGGGTTGTTTTCTGGGGTGGCTTTTTTTGTGGGCATGGCATTGTGCTTGCGCTCTCGGTTGCTGTCATGCTGGTCGGTGTGATCATGGGGATCTCCATGGATCCAGAGCGCAATGCTGAATCATTAATTGCAGCAAAAGTTATTATTGGTGTGATGGGCACATTGATGACTGTGTTCGGTACTTGGGCTGTGATCTCGGTGTGGCGCTGTGCCAAGCATGCAGAAAAACCTAAGTGGGCCATCGCAGCGCGTAGCATTGTTGTTGCTTATGTATGTGTTTGGTCATTTACGATTTGGGAAATTCTAGCCTAACAAAGTTTGTTAAATTCAGGAGATATCTATGCACGAAGATCCAATTGTTATTGTTGGCGCCGCCCGGACTCCAATGGGAGGATTCCAGGGAAGTTTAAGCGATATGACGGCACCGGAACTCGGTGGTGCTGCGATCAAGGCGGCAGTCGAACGTGCCGGGTGCAAGCCTGAAGATATCGAAGATGTCGTAATGGGCTTGTGTCTTTTTGCAGGTCTTAAACAAGCACCTGCCAGGCAGGCTGCGCATAATGCGGGTCTGCCGTGGAGCACAGGATGCACGACGTTATCCAAGATGTGTGGCTCCGCCATGAAGGCAACGATGCTGGCACATGATAATATTCTAGCAGGCTCGCATGACGTCATGGTAGCGGGCGGCATGGAGAGTATGACCAACGCGCCGTACATTTTACCCAAAGCACGTAAAGGCTATCGACTGGGGCATGGGGATCAGGTGAAAGACCACATGTTCATTGATGGTCTTGAAGATGCCTATGATGAAGGCAGGTTGATGGGGACGTTCGCTGAGGATACAGCGCAGCATTATCAGTTCACGCGCGAGCAACAGGATGATTTCGCAATCGAGAGTCTCAACCGTGCGAAGAAGGCGATCGAAGACGGCACCTTCAAAAGCGAGATTGAGTCCGTTACATTCTCAACCCGCAAAGGTGATGTGACCGTCGACAGTGACGAGCAACCTTACAACGCGAACATCGATAAAATTCCAACATTGAAACCTGCATTCCGAAAAGGTGGCACAGTGACGCCTGCGAACTCATCGTCGATTTCAGATGGCGGTGCAGCGCTGGTTCTGATGAAACGTTCAGAGGCTGAGAAGCGCGGTCTGACTCCACTCGCAGTCATCCGTGCACATGCAACGCATGCAAATGAACCGGCATGGTTTACAACGGCACCCGTTGGTTCCATCGAGAAAGTCTTGAGCAAAGCCGGTTGGGAAAAAGACGATGTTGATTTATTTGAAATCAATGAGGCCTTTGCAGTGGTTACGATGGCGGCAATGCGGGAACTGGATATTCCTCATGACAAGGTCAACGTACATGGCGGTGCTTGTGCACTCGGGCATCCGGTCGGCGCATCAGGTGCACGTATCATCGTGACGCTGATGAATGCGTTGCAAAAGTACGATCTTAAAAAAGGCGTCGCATCATTGTGTATTGGTGGTGGCGAAGCAACGGCTGTTGCCATTGAAAGATTGAACTGATGTCGCGACGTTTAATCTCGTCCGGATCTGAGTTCGAAAAAACGATTGGGTATTCTCGCGCCGTTGTCGACGGTGAATGGGTATTCGTTTCTGGTACGACAGGATTTGATTATGCCGCAGGCACGATCTCTGAAGATGTTGCAGAACAAACCCGACAATCTTTGCGCAATATTGATGCCGCGCTTATCGAAGCCGGTGCATCCATGGCTGACATTGTGCGCGCCAAATATATCATAACAGATCGTGGTGATTGGCCGGTTGTGAGCGCCGAGCTGGGAAATGTGTTTGGAGATATACGACCTGCTGCGACAGCAATTATTGCAGGGCTCGTTGATCCACGTATGAAAGTTGAAATTCAAGTTACTGCAAAATGCTAAACCACGGAGATATAAATGCCAACAGTATTAATTACCGGTGCCAATCGCGGCCTCGGTCTCGAGTTTGTAAAACAATACGCAGCTGACGGCTGGACGGTGATTGGGACATGTCGGAATCCGATTGGTGTCGGCGAGTTGGCCGAGATCGAAGGCGATGTTTCTGTCTATGGTCTCGACGTTATGAATACACCGTCAGTGACGCGATTTGTTGAAGACCTTAAAGGTCGGCCCATCGATGTTTTGATCAATAACGCAGGCATCTATGGCCCAAAGCCAGTCAAAGCTGCAGACTTAACGATCGAAGACTGGACGCCGGTCATACAAACAAATGCGATGGCACCTTTGTTCATGTCACGTGCGCTTTTACCAAACGTGCAGGCAAGTGAACGGAAAATGATCGTCAATATTTCCTCGATCATGGCATCGATTGAACAAGGCTCAGGCCCTAGCGAATATATTTATCGGTCATCAAAAACAGCCTTGAACATGGTCATGGCGTGTTATGCTGAAGAGATCTCAGAGACAGGTGTGGGCGTTGTGCTTTTCCATCCAGGCTGGGTGCAGACCGAAATGGGCGGGCCAAATGCTACGATGACACCTACGGAAAGCATCACTCATTTGCGTGCCTCGATTGAGAAACTAACATTTGCCGATACCGGCACGTTTAAGAATTATGACGGCACATCGTTGCCTTGGTAAGAATAACCGAGATCTAAATATGGAACTCAATGAAGAACAAGTGATGATCCGGGACACGGCGCGGGAGTATGCCCGTGAACGCTTGGCACCCGGTGCCGGAGAGCGTGATCGCAATGCGACGTTCCCAAGTGATCAACTCGCTGAGATGGCGGCGCTTGGCTTCTTAGGGATGCTGACACCCGCGTCTTGGGGGGGGGCGGAAACTGGGATGATTGCGCACGCCTTGGCGTTGGAAGAAATCGCGTCTGGTGATGGGGCTATTTCTACCATCATGAGTGTGCACAATGGCGTTGGCCAAAAACCAATTCTTGATTTCGGTTCTGACGCACTGAAGGAACGTTTTTTAAAACCGCTGGCTGAAGGTGAAATGCTCGGTGCATTTGCACTGACAGAACCGCAAGCGGGATCAGATGCGTCGGCGATCCGCACCATAGCAAAACGTGATGGCAATCATTTCGTTTTGAACGGTACCAAACAATTCATCACGTCGGGTAAGTATGCAGACCTTGTTGTGGTGTTTGCTGTGACGGATCCGGACGCAGGTAAAAAAGGTATTTCGGCTTTTGTTGTTCCAACGAATATGGATGGCTATGAAGTCTCAAGTATTGAAAAGAAAATGGGACAACGAAGTTCTGACACTGTGCAGATCACATTCAACGATTGCCGTCTGACACCTGATCTTTTGTTAGGTCAGGAAGGGCAGGGCTATGGCATCGCGCTTTCAAACCTTGAAGGTGGGCGTATTGGCATCGCAGCACAAAGTGTTGGCATGGCACGCGCCGCGCTTGAGGTTGCTGTTGCTTATGCCAAGGAACGGGTGAGCTTTGGCAAGGCCATTATGGAGCATCAGGCCGTGGGCCACAGGCTTGCGGACATGGCGACGGAAATTGAAGCTGCGCGGTTAATGTATCTGAATGCAGCGCGTCTTCGTGAAGCGGGGCAACCATGTTTGAAAGAAGCATCGATGGCAAAACTGTTCGCCTCTGAAATGGCAGAACGGGTATGTTCTGGTGCAATCCAAACCCTTGGCGGGTACGGTTATGTCGAAGACTTCCCCCTTGAGCGGATTTATCGCGACGTTCGCGTCTGTCAAATTTATGAAGGTACAAGTGACGTGCAGCGCATGGTTATTGCGCGGGCCGTTGCCAATGAAAACTAGGAGAATACATGTCTGATCCAGTCGAGTTCTATTTTGATTTTTCATCCCCATACGCATACTTCGCCGCGCATAAAATCGATGAGATGGTTGAAGGGTTTGGACGCGAAGTGGTCTGGAAGCCGATGATGCTGGGTGCCGCGTTGAAGGAAACGGGTGGGCTACCGCTGACGCAATATCCAATTAAAGGAGATTACTGTCGTAGCGATTGGGCACGCCTTGCACGCTTTCAGGAATTGCCATGGTCGATGCCTGCAAACTTCCCCATAGCAACGCTTGCTGCCGCCCGTGCGTTCTATTGGATTGATGATCAAGACCTAGCCAAGGCGAAGGCTTTTGCATGGGATTGTTTCCTTAAGTTTTATGGCGAAGGAGAGGACATCTCCTCGCCGAAAAGTGTCGCAGCTATTGCCGTAAAACATGGGCTCGCGGAAGATGATGTGATCTCGGCGATTGCAGATGATACGGTAAAGCAACGTGTAAAAGATGAGACCACAGCAGCTGTGGCTAAGGGGGTCTTTGGATCACCTTTTATTATTGTTGATGGTGAACAATTCTGGGGCGCTGATCGACTTTGGATGGTAAAGCGCTGGCTCCGTGCCGGTGGTTGGTAAACGATAAAGGAATTAAGATGAAGCTCAAAAAAGGTATTAAAGATCTGGTTGCTGATGCTGAAAAAGTCGTCACAACGATTTCATTGGATGACGCTATTGCAAAGCATGGTGGTGATGATCTGGTCTTTGTTGATGTGCGTGATGTACGCGAACTCGAACGTGATGGATATATCCCGGGTGCATTCCACGCACCACGTGGGATGATCGAATTCTGGGTCGATCCAGACAGCCCGTATTTTAAAGATGTGTTTGGTCATGATGATAAAACATATGTGCTTTACTGTGCTGCGGCATGGCGTTCCGCTTTGACGGCAAAGACATTGAACGACATGGGCATGACAAACGTCGTGCAGTTCGCCGACGGTTTTAAAGCATGGAAAGAAGCTGGTGGCTCTGTTGCAGAGAAAAGCCCCAAGGACGCCTAAGACGAAACGAAAGCAGACATATGACCGCGATCCGTTCATCGATAGATACCAAGGGCAGTGCGTTTGAAAGCAATGAGGATGCCGTGCGGGCATTGCTTGATGACTTGTCTGAGAAGTTGGCGCGTATCAAGCAAGGTGGCGGGCCTGAGGCGCAGGCAAAGCATGAGGCACGCGGTAAATTGCCTGTACGTGAACGCATCCGCAATCTCGTTGATCCCGGTGCACCATTTCTCGAGTTCTCTCAGTTCGCTGCGTATGAGGTTTATGGTGATGATGTGCCTGCAGGCGGGATCATCACCGGTATCGGCCCGGTTGAAGGTGTTGAGTGTGTCATCGTCGCGAATGATGCGACGGTAAAGGGCGGAACGTATTATCCGCTGACCGTAAAGAAGCACCTTCGCGCACAAGAAATTGCGAGAGAGAATAATTTGCCGTGTATCTATCTGGTGGATAGCGGTGGTGCATTTCTGCCGCGTCAGGATGAGGTGTTCCCAGATAAAGAACACTTTGGGCGTATCTTCTTTAATCAGGCGAATATGTCCGCGGCAGGTATTCCACAAATCGCTGTCGTGATGGGGTCTTGTACGGCAGGCGGGGCCTATGTCCCAGCAATGTGTGATGAAAGCATCATCGTTGAGAACCAGGGTACGATCTTTTTAGGCGGGCCGCCACTTGTGAAGGCAGCGACGGGTGAAGAAGTATCTGCTGAAGACTTGGGCGGTGCGGCGGTTCATTCAAAGATATCGGGTGTCACGGACCACATGGCCCGTCATGACCTGCATGCCTTACAATTAGCACGACGCGCTATTCGTAACTTAAATCGGGTTAAGAAGGTCAATATTGATCTACGTGAGCCTGTTGATCCGCTCTATGATCCATCACAATTGGCAGGTATTGCACCGGTCGATTTGCGAAAACCATTCGATGTTCGCGAGATTATTGCGCGCATTGTCGATGGATCTGAGTTCGATGAGTTTAAGAAACTATACGGCGAGACGCTGGTGACCGGGTTCGCGAGAATTCACGGGTATCCTGTCGGCATTGTCGCGAACAACGGCATTCTGTTTTCTGAGAGTGCGCTTAAAGGCGCTCACTTTATTGAGCTATGTGCGAAGCGTAAAATTCCACTGGTGTTCTTACAAAACATTGCTGGCTTCATGGTTGGTAAAAAGTACGAGCAGGGTGGTATCGCCAAAGATGGTGCAAAGATGGTGATGGCAGTGGCTTGCGCGAATGTGCCAAAGTTTACGGTCGTTATCGGTGGCAGTTTTGGTGCTGGAAACTATTCCATGTGTGGTCGAGCATACTCGCCACGGTTTTTGTGGCTCTGGCCGAATTCACGGATTTCAGTCATGGGCGGCGAGCAGGCGGCAAATGTACTGGCAACCGTTCGCGCCGATGGCATGAAAGCGCGTGGCAAGAAATGGACAAAGAAGGATGGAGAGGCTTTTAAAGCACCTATCCTGGAACAATACGAACATCAGGGACATCCGTACTATGCGAGTGCACGTCTTTGGGATGATGGTATCATTGATCCAACGCAAACAAGAACAGTGTTGGGTCTTGGATTGTCGGCGGCGTTAAATGCGCCAATCGAAGAGACGACGTTCGGCATCTTCCGAATGTAACGTAGACGAGATGGAGGCAGAGAGGTGGCAAAAAAAACAACAGCACCAATAATCACAGAAATTTCTGGCCACGCCGTTGCGACAATCACGTTACGCCGACCAGATATTCATAACGCATTCGATGATGAGTTGATTGAACGATTGCGCCGAGAATTACAGTGTCTGGAAAATGATCCCGTTATCCGGGTTGTTGTCATCGCGGCCGAGGGTAAAAGTTTCTCTGCGGGGGCCGATCTCAACTGGATGAAGCGCATGGCTGAGAATGACCGCGTTGCAAATCAGGAAGATGCCAAAAACTTAGGGAAGTTGATGGCGACGTTGCATCGGATGCGACAGCCGACCGTGGCCCTTGTTCAAGGACCTGCTTATGGTGGTGGTGTCGGCCTCGTCGCTGCATGTGACATTGCAATCGCTTCCGAGGATGCAATGTTCTGTCTTTCTGAAGTTCGCTTAGGACTCATCCCTGCTGTTATTGGACCTTATGTGGTCAATGCAATCGGTGAACGCCAAGCCACAAGATACATGATGACCGCTGAGAAATTCTCTGCACATGAAGCACAACGTATTGGTCTGGTTCACGATGTTGTGCCGGCAGACGTGCTGTTAGACCGTCGCAATGAAGTCGTTGATGATCTCTTAAGGGGCGGACCCAATGCATTGGCGGAAGTTAAAAACCTGATTTCATATATCACCAAGTCAGCAACACAAGACGAGAAGGTTGTCCGCGATACAGCAGGGCACATTGCCCGCGTCCGCGCGACGGATGAAGGTCAGGAAGGTATCTCTGCGTTCCTTGATAAGCGCAAAGCGAAATGGGTAAGAGATTAACGTGACAGCTATCCGTCGACTACTTATCGCGAACCGTGGTGAAATCGCCTGTCGCGTTATCGCGTCTGCACAGGCGATGGGCATAGAGACGGTTGCTGTTTATTCAGATGCTGACAAAAATGCACGACACGTGCGTATGGCAGATCAGGCGGTTCGCGTCGGCCCGGGACCTGCGTCAGAAAGTTATCTATTGAGCGATGTTATTTTGGACGCGGCACGCAAAACCGAAAGCGATGCGATCCATCCGGGGTATGGCTTCTTGTCAGAGAATGCAAAGTTTGCTGAAGCGGTTCAAAAGGCGGGAATGATTTTTATTGGCCCGTCGGCAAAAGCAATCCGCTCCATGGGATCGAAAAGTGCATCGAAAGCATTGATGCAAAAGGCAGGGGTGCCGCTTGTTCCCGGTTATCACGGCGCGAAACAAGACAATAAAATCCTTAGCGATGCGGCTCATGAAATTAGCTTCCCGGTTTTGGTGAAAGCATCTGCCGGCGGCGGCGGCAAGGGGATGCGGATTGTTAAAGTCGCAGATGATTTAAATGCTGCCATCGATGGTGCAAAACGTGAAGCTCTGGCATCGTTCGGTGATGACCGGATGATGATTGAAAAATATCTGACCAAGTCACGTCACGTAGAAGTGCAAGTCTTCGGCGATCAACATGGGAATTACGTTCACCTGTTTGAGCGTGACTGCTCACTTCAACGTCGCCACCAAAAAGTCATTGAAGAAGCACCTGCACCGGGTATGACGCCAGCCCTACGCCAAGCCATGGGTGAGGCGGCAGTGAATGCCGCACGTGCCGTTGATTACGTCGGGGCAGGGACTGTTGAGTTCCTGCTGGCTGGTAAAGATTTTTACTTCATCGAAATGAATACCCGGTTGCAGGTCGAGCATCCTGTCACTGAAGCCATCACCGGGCAGGACCTGGTTCAATGGCAATTGCGCGTCGCAGCGGGTGAAGCACTCCCTTGTCAACAAGATGATTTGACGATCAATGGCCATGCGTTTGAAGCGCGGCTTTATGCTGAAGATCCAGACAAGGGGTATTTGCCGCAAACCGGTACGCTACATCATTTGAAGTTTCCAGATGATGCCAGTGCACGTATCGATACCGGCGTTGAACCCGGAGATAGCGTTAGCGTTTTTTATGACCCGATGATCGCAAAGATCATTGTTCATGGAAGCGATCGAGCGGATGCGCTGGGGAAACTTCAACGCGCACTTATTGGAACTGAGATCGGCGGGCTTGAGACCAATCTGGATTTCCTGCTGGGTATTACCGAAACCCCTCAATTTCAAAAATCCCGCATTGATACAAGTTGGCTTGATCGTCTAAAGGCTCCTAAGGGTAGGTGGCGGCGTGTGCAAAAGTCTACGTCTGAGGCCACGGCGATTGCTGCACTCCATGTGATTGCCAAGCGCGGTAATACGGCATGCCTGCGTGCAGCAAGGTCAGAAGATCCTTTCTCGCCCTGGTTTCGCACCGATGGCTGGCACTCGATTGACCTCGGCCATCAAGATGTTCGGTTGAGCGATATCGCTGACACCGATGCGCAGCATTTGGTGACCGCAACGGCCCATCCTGAAGGCGGGTATGATTTCTTGGTAGATGATACGCCCGTTCGCGCGCAGTTGTTGGATGATGGCGATGTGGTCATTGACGATGTGCGGTTCGCAGCAAATGTTGTTTCGATCAATAATCAGATAACCGTATTCATTCGCGACTTACGCTATGTATTCTCTTTCATTGATCCTGCATCTGAAGGCATTGATAACACGGTCACTGATGGTGATTTAACAGCGCCAATGCCGGGCAAGATTACGGCTGTGTTTGTGAAAGCTGGTGACAAAGTTGAACGTGGCGCGCCGTTGATTGTTCTTGAGGCAATGAAAATGGAACATACTATTACTGCGCCAGCTAAAGGCCAGGTGACCGAAGTCAGATATAAAGCTGGTGATCAGGTTGAAGACGGTGAACCCCTTGTTGTGTTTGAAGCCAGTTAGGTTGCCAGGATGAAACTTCCAACTCATGTCAGGATTGTCGATGTTGGCCCGCGTGACGGTCTGCAAAACCAATCTGAAATCGTTCCTCTGGATGCCAAGATCAAACTTGTAGAGATGCTTGCTGATGCAGGGGTGCCATCGGTTGAAGCCGGTGCGTTCGTGTCACCAAAATGGGTGCCGCAAATGGCAGACACTGCAGACGTGATGCGAAAGATTACGCGTAAACCTGGCGTGTCATATCCTGTACTTGTCCCAAACATGAAGGGCTATGAAGCCGCGCGTGATTCGGGCTGCGAGGAAGTTGCTATTTTTGGTGCCGCGTCCGAGACGTTTTCTGAAAAGAATATCAATTGTAGCATTGCAGAAAGTTTGAACCAATTTGCGCCAGTTGCCGAGGCCGCCATTGCGGATGGCATTCGGGTGCGGGGATATATCTCCTGCGTTCTCGGTTGTCCTTATGAAGGCGATGTAAGCCCTGAGGCTGTCGTCAATGTCGCCCGCGCTTTAGATGGAATGGGATGCTACGAAGTGTCGCTTGGCGATACCATTGGCACGGGTACACCCGGCAAAGCACAAGATATGATTGCGGCTGTGGCTAAAGATATTCCGACAGACCGTCTCGGTGCGCATTTCCATAATACTTATGGGCAGGCATTGGTAAATCTTTTGGCGGTGATGCAAATGGGTGTCGCCGTCATTGATACTGCCGTCGCAGGACTTGGTGGATGCCCCTATGCCAAAGGTGCATCTGGCAACGTTGCGACTGAGGATGTTTTGTACATGCTGGATGGTTTAGGCATTGAGACTGGGATTGATATGGATAAACTGCTGGCAGCGAGTCGTTTTATCTCAACAACCATTGGGCGCGCGCCGGCATCGAAGGTCGGGTTGGTCAAGCTTGGGGCAGACATCACGTCGTGACTGTAAATATCATCAAACTCTGTGTTGGCATCGAAGATGTTGAGCATTTAGCTGACGTGCAAAAGCAACGTTTGGCGATGAAAAAAAAGACTGGTGAAAAACCAGAATTGATTCATGTAACGCGTGCATTCCCGCGTCGCGCTGCAGAAGTTCTTGATGGTGGATCAATTTATTGGGTTATTAAGGGCTCAATCAGGCTCCGCCAAGAGATTATTGATCTGCGCGAAACGGTCAATCAGGCCGGTAAACTTGCTTGTGCCATTGTCTATAAAAAGCAACATATTTTGACTGAACCCCGGGCTTTCCGCCCGTTTCAGGGGTGGCGCTACATGCTAGTAGCAGACGCGCCGCGTGATCTTAAGGATGTAGGGGTAGGGGCGGAGGAATTGCCGGACGATATGGCCGACGAACTTCGTGCACTCGGACTTTTGTAATTAATAGGCGATATTGTCACGTGATTGTGTGATTGTTACTATGCTATGAGTAGCACTACGCGAATAGGATCCAAAATTTATATGGCCAACGACGAGCTAGAAATTATCAATCCACCGAACACGCTCAAGAGTAAAGTGCGTGAGGGTGGTCCAGGTGCTGTTGATCTTGAAAAGCTTGAGCGTGCCGAGAACGTTATCGCTGCTATGGCTGATAGTTATCTCGAGTGGGTCCAAGAGGATCTCGTGAAGATCGAAGCTGCATATAATGTTCTTAAAGATGCAACAGGCGACGGTAATGCCGAGGCTGAAAAGATCTTCCAGGTTGCTCATGACATCAAAGGCCAGGGTGGCAGCTTTGGATATGATTTAATGACTGTAATTGCGAACGAGTTATGTCGTTTGTTTGAACGCCAGGACAATTACGGTGCCGCTGAAGCACAAGCAATTAAAGTGCATGTAGATGCGATGAAGCTTGTGATTTAGAATAAAATGAAGGGTGATGGCGGTGCCAATGGTCAAGCTCTTGTTGATGGCATCCGCCGCGTTGGCGGCAAGCTGGCGACTCAAACTAGGCTCTTCCTACGCCACCCCATCAAGAT
>DGOK01000003.1 GCA_002389385.1 Rhodospirillaceae bacterium UBA4468
TATGAAGGCTCGTGCTAAAGAACTCGGCGTTGATCAAACCAGAATCAACCAATCTGGTTGTTTGGATCGCTGTGAGCTCGGACCAACGATGGTAATTTATCCTGAGGGTGTTTGGTACAAAGTCACAAGTGCTGAAGATGTTGATGAGATTATTACGGAACACTTGCAGAATGATCGACGTGTTGAACGGCTCATGCTGAAGCCAGACTCATAATAATCACCTTATTTGGTGTTACCCACTATATGTGGGGTTCTTTGGATTTGTACGTCTATGTCGATAAGCTACCCAACGATCTATGCGCTGGCAACGGCACAAGGGCGCGCCGGAATTGCTGTTATTCGGATTTCTGGCCCGGCGGCTGAACGCGCCCTAATGAAGCTTGCGCCTAATTTGGTTGCGTTGCCTGCTCCTAGATATGCACAACGCCTAAGTCTTTTCGAAACCGAATCGAATTTTGATCAAAGCCCTGTACAAATTGATGACGCGTTGGCTGTTCGGTTTAATGGGCCGAACAGCTTTACTGGTGAAGACGTCGTCGAACTACACGTCCATGGCGGGCATGCGGTGATAAGCGCACTTATGACGAGTCTCTCTAGCATCGAAGGACTGCGTCCAGCTGAGCCTGGAGAGTTTTCTAGACGCGCATTTGAAAATGGCAAGATGGATCTGACCGCTGTTGAAGCTATTGCTGACCTCGTCGATGCTGAAACATCTGCACAACGCCAGCAGGCGTTAACACAAATGGGCGGAGCACTTGCTAAAACATATTATGGTTGGCGCGAGCGTCTGGTAAAAGCGATGGCTTTTGCTGAAGCTAGTATTGATTTCTCTGAAGAGGATATTCCTGAAGACCTCAGCCGCCAAAGCCTTGATGCGCTCAAGGTTTTGGCTCAAGAGATCAGAGAGCATTTATCAGACAGTAATATAGGTGAGCGAATTCGTGATGGTTTTCGTATCGCCTTAACGGGTGCGCCGAATGTTGGTAAGTCGAGTTTGTTAAATGCTTTAGCAAAAAGAGATGTGGCTATTGTTTCTGATATTGCTGGCACGACCCGTGATGTGATTGAAGTTCCCATGGACTTGAGTGGATACGCTGCCGTCATTATCGACACAGCGGGTATTCGTGAAAGTGAGGATGTTATTGAGCGTGAAGGCGTGCGCCGGGCATTAGAACAGGCGGCATCTGCAGACTTGAGATTACATCTCGTCGATAGTGTTGAGGCTGCTGAAATGGCTGAGCACAATCCTGATACAATTGTTGTGATGAATAAGTGTGATCTTCTGTCAAATAATGATCTGGGCAAGGCACTCTTAGGCGTGCACCTTCTTTCAATAAAAATGAATGATGGTCTTGAAAGCTTAATTGTGGAGATGTCGGAGCGCATCTCAAATCAAGCTGCGTACAGAAGCAAATCCTCTGCCCCACTAACCCGCGCGCGACATCGTCATGCACTCGAAGAATGTGTTGATGCTTTAGATCGTGCATTTGTGAGTGCTGACGCTGGGGCAGATGTTGAGATGATGGCAGAAGATGTCAGAGTTGCTGCTCAAGCTTTGGGTCGGATTACGGGCTGTGTGGATGTTGAAGAATTGTTGGATCGTATCTTCAGTGATTTTTGTATTGGGAAATGATCGTTGGCGTTGTTTCACGTGAAACATTTGCTTGTTCCAATTGACTCGTATAAATTGTAGTCCTATGTTCCGGCCATGTTAAAACCCGATGTCATCGTTGTTGGTGGTGGACACGCCGGCGCAGAAGCTGCCGCCGCATCTGCACGCATGGGTGCGCGCACTCTTCTTGTTACACACCGACTCGAGACAATTGGTGAGATGTCATGTAATCCAGCGATAGGCGGATTGGCAAAGGGCCAGCTTGTTCGAGAAATTGATGCGCTTGATGGGATCATGGGGACAGCAATTGATCGTTCTGGCATTCAGTTTAGAATGCTCAATCGATCTAAAGGCCCTGCGGTTCGAGGCCCCCGGGCGCAAGCAGATCGAAAGTTATATAGAAATGCTATTCAGGACTTACTGAGTGAAATTGAGAACTTGGAACTTCTTGCTGACTCGGTCGAAGATTTACTAATAGATGAGAAAAGCGGTCGGGTTACAGGTATCCAAACGGTTTCTGGAAATGAGATTACAGCAGGCGCTGTTATTATTACCACTGGGACATTCCTTCGTGGTCTCATTCATATCGGGGATCAGAAAATACCTGCTGGCCGAGTTGGCGATAAGCCTTCTATTGGGCTGGCCTATACGTTTAAAAGATTGGGCTTTCCATTAGGGCGTTTGAAAACAGGCACCCCGCCAAGACTTGATGGTCGGACAATCGGTTGGGGCGGGCTTGATGCTCAACCGGCTGACGATCCACCGATTCCGTTTTCATATCTCACAGATAAAATTACTGTGCCGCAAATTGCGTGTCATATGACATTCACGAACCCTAAAACGCACACAATCATTGAAGCGAACTTACATCGCTCTGCGATGTATTCAGGACAGATTGAAGGCGTTGGTCCAAGGTATTGCCCGTCCGTTGAAGACAAGATCGTGCGCTTTGCCGATAAAGAGCGGCATCAAATTTTCCTCGAGCCAGAAGGTCTCGATGACGACACGGTATATCCAAACGGTATATCCACGTCCCTGCCAAAAGATGTTCAGCTTGAGTTCTTAAAAACAATACCAGGCCTCGAAAAAGCAATCATGCTTCAGCCAGGTTATGCGATTGAATATGACTATGTAGACCCGCGCGCCTTAAAAAGGAGCTTGGAAACCCACGAGGTTCTAGGTCTTTACCTTGCTGGTCAAATCAATGGGACGACGGGTTATGAAGAAGCTGCCGCTCAAGGCTTGATGGCTGGTGTTAACGCAGCTTTAGCCGTTAGTGGGTCGAACAAGACATTTGAACTTGACCGCGCCGATGCATACATCGGCGTGATGATTGATGACTTGGTGACGCTGGGCACGGCTGAGCCTTACCGAATGTTTACAAGCCGAGCGGAGTACCGGTTGTTACTCCGTGCTGACAATGCCGATCTGCGTATCACACAGCGAGGTGTTGATATCGGGTTGGTTGGATCTGGCCGTCACAAAGTATTTGCGGAAAAGTCTATTGCATTGAACGCGGCACGAGACGCCCTCCTCAGTCTTAACGAGACACCTAACTCGTTACGCAATCATGGTTTCGAAATAAACCAAGATGGAATTCGCAGGAATGGTATCGAAATTCTCAGCTATCAAAACGTTGACTATGCAAAGATGTCACACGCCTGGCCCCAATTGAATGGAATCCGCCCAGACATCATAGAACAGCTTGAGATCGAAGCGACATATTCGAGCTATTTAGAACGTCAGGACGCGGACATAAAAGCGCTGCGACGTGATGAAAATCTCCGCCTTCCTGCTGACCTTGAGTATAATGGTATACCTAGCCTGTCAAACGAAGTGTGCGATAAATTATCTCGTGTCCGACCAGAAACTATTGGTCAGGCCGCACGTATATCTGGTGTCACGCCAGCAGCCATTACTGCCCTCTTGGCCTATGTGAAGCGCCAAGACAGCAGATTAACGGCCTAGCACATGTTTCACGTGAAACATTTCCAGTTATGACTGATGCCACGCCCCTCACCAAAGAAGGTTGTGCTGAATATTTATCAGGTATTGATGCAGATACGATGGA
>DGOK01000036.1:0-30965 GCA_002389385.1 Rhodospirillaceae bacterium UBA4468
CTTGCCGCAAGCCGTACTCGCGACTGAAGACCGTCGTTTCTATGATCACTTTGGGATTGATCTGATCGGCTTAGCACGCGCGACGGTAACCAACGTTCGTGCGGGTCGCATTGTTCAAGGCGGCAGCACAATCACACAGCAAGTGGCGAAGAACTTATTTTTAAGCTCTGAGCGAACGTATAAACGTAAAATCCAGGAAGTGATGCTCGCCCTCTGGCTTGAGCATCGGTTCTCCAAGGATCAAATTCTCGAACTGTATTTAAACCGGGTTTACCTAGGTGCTAGCACATATGGTGTTGATGCTGCAGCGCGTAAGTACTTTTCTCGCCCAGCCAGTCAATTGAATGTTTGGCAATCTGCGATGTTGGCAGGATTGCTAAAAGCACCAAGCCGCTACAACCCACACAATAGCGATGCCCGTGCCACGGACCGAACGCGGGTGGTTCTGGCGAATATGGTAGCTGCTGGGTATCTCTCTGAGAGTGATGCTAAAAAAGCCAGGTCATTATCTTCGAAACGGAAAGCTGTGAGGCCAGGGCAGATCGCGCCTCACTTTGTGGATTGGGTGCTTGATTATGTGGGGGATTATGTCGGTGCGCGAGATCGGGATTTATTTGTGCAAACGACATTGGATTCAAAAGTTCAAGTCGCTGCAGAAAAAAGGCTCCGTGCAACATTGGCGAAATCGGGCAAGTCGCGTCGTATTGGTGATGGAGCTGTCTTGTTGATGCGCCCTGATGGTGCGGTAACGGCAATGGTTGGTGGCGAGAACTACGGTGAGAGCCAATTCAATCGAGCAACACAAGCGCGTCGCCAACCGGGTTCAGCGTTCAAGCCTGTAGTATACCTTGCGGGTCTCAAGGCAGGTCTGTCACCTGATGATTTGATTGATGACGCACCTGTGAAAATTGGCAAATGGCAGCCACGAAATTTTAATAGCAAGTATGCGGGAAAAATCACTGTCGCTGATGGATTGGCGAAATCTGTTAATACTGTCGCCGTGCGTGTTGCGATGAAGGCAGGCATCAATCGTGTTGCATCAACATCCAGATCTCTTGGTATCGATCCAGGGGAAAAACCAGACGCGTCGATTGCGCTGGGCACCGTTGAAACCAGTCTCTTGGAGTTGACTGCGGCGTATACGGCCTTTGCAAATGGTGGAGATGGCGTCATTCCTTATGGTATTGTGGAAATCCGCGATGGGGGTGGAGAGATCCTTTATCGCCGGAAAGGCGCTGGGCCGGGAAAGGTCATGCAACCGCGTCACGTAGGTGCAATGAATCGCATGTTACGTCAGGTGATTGACACTGGTACGGGTAAAGCGGCCAAACTTGACCGCGAAGCGGCGGGGAAAACAGGCACATCGCAGAATTATCGAGACGCCTGGTTTGTCGGTTATACCGCAGACTTTGTAGCTGGCGTTTGGCTTGGTAATGATAACGGTGCGGCGATGAAGAATGTGACCGGGGGTAGTTTCCCGGCTCGGATTTGGCGTGATGTCATGAAGGCTGCACACAGTGGGATGCCCGCTCGGTCGTTACCTAGTCCATCTGGTGGTCAGGGGTTCTTTGAGAAATTGTTTGGCGCGATTGAAGATGTGAAGCAAGAAGCATCAAAAGTTATTGAGAATGCAGAACCAGCGAGTGAAGCGCCAGACTTCCCACCCGCACCGGACGGGAACTAGACGGCTCGTCCGCGCCATGGAATGAACGCAGGCACGTGGCCACGGTAATCTGCATACGTTTCACCGTGCCGAGCGAGTAGACGACGTTCTTCAAAATATGTACCGATCAAAAGATACCCGCTGCCAAAGATCGCGGTCGCCAATCCAAATGGTGTCCAGGCAGCGCCCCAAAGAACCAGAAAAACAGCACTATAAAGCGGATGGCGCACATAATGATGTAACCCTTTGGTTTGCAGTGCTTCATCGTCATCGGAAAGGGCGTTGGTATTTCTGTTTTTAAACTGATGGGTCCCTGCGAAGCGACCAAGGTCATATTGTCCGAGGGCAAAATACATCAAGAACCACCCACTGATCTGGGTAACACCCAGCACTACTTTAATAGTGTTTGTGAGTTCGAATGCTTCTGTTTCCGCGAACACGAGATAGCCGACCCAGAATGTGACGGCCAAAGAAATGATCGCAAACCCATTGTACGTTAATCGGTAAGACGCGCCGGCGATATGCGCCAATTGGCGTTTGAGGGTCGCGCTTGCGAGAACAGAATGAGTGCCGCCAAAAGCAATCCAAGCAAGTCCATATAAAAGGTAGGCTTGGAGTATTTCAGACATTAGTCAGATTTTGACCCGTTATTGAGCCGATCAATCGTTGCGGTTGTCGAGTGGCCAGCCTTAAGGTCCGCCAACACAACTTCGCCACCCCAACCCAGAACAAGGTTGGCACCGACGACATCTTCGATCACGTAATCTGCGCCTTTGACCATCACGTCCGGATGCAGGCGTTCGATCAATTCATAGGGCGTATCTTCGCCAAATATCACGACGAGATCGACAGACGCCAATGAGGCCATGACGGCGCTTCGTGCTGCTTCATTTTGTACGGGGCGTTCCTCGCCTTTGAGCCTTTTAACAGAAGCGTCCGAGTTCAAGCCGACAACGAGCCTGTCGCACGTAGCGCGCGATTGGCGAAGCAACGACACATGACCTGGATGCAGGAGATCAAAACAGCCATTGGTGAAGCCAACTTTTAATCCCTGTCGCCGCCAACTTTCTATACGTTCGGCTGCCTGGGTTTCAGTTAAGACCTTGGCTTCTGCATCTGAGATGTCCTGGTGATGAAGTGCCGCAATCACTTCGACAGCATAAGTGACAGCGGTGCCGACTTTGGCGACAACGATCCCGGCGGCAACATTGGCAACGGCAGCTGCATCTTTGAGCGCGCTTCCTGCACCTACCATCGCAGCAACACACGCGACAACCGTATCGCCCGCCCCAGAAACATCGAACACTTCACGACTTTCAGCGGGGAGATGCGTCGGTGCGCCTGCCTGATCCACAAGGGTCATGCCGTCCGCGCTTCTGGTGACCAAAAGGCCGCCCAAGTCGTGTGCATTAATCAAAGATAATGCCGCCGTGACAATAGCGTCGTCATTGTTAGCAGTTAGCGTTGTTGCTTGAGCTAGCTCTTTGCGGTTCGGTGTAATTAAATCGGCGCCTTTATAACGCGCGTACCCATCGCCCTTAGGGTCAACAATAACGGGGATATTTGCGGCCTTCGCAGCATTGATAATCGCAACGGCGCGACCGTCTGCGAGTACACCTTTGTCATAATCAGAAAGTACGACGGCATCGCATCCGGCGACAGCATCGATGGCACGCTTTAAAAGGTCATCAGCGATGTTTTTATCCAATGTCGGATCGGCTTCCCAGTCAGCACGAAGCATTTGCTGATTACCTGCAACGTAACGGACTTTAATCGTGGTTGAACGTGCCGGGTCTGCAACCAGATTTGCAGTGACAAGCGGGCTTTCACATGAAACCTGGAGCAGCTCTTCGCCAGCAGCATCCTGCCCCGTCACGGCAATGAATGTCACGTTCGCGCCGAGAGCAGCCAAGTTGCGGACTACATTGCCAGCACCGCCAGGCATGCGCGTTTCATTGGTTACGCGAAGGACAGGGATCGGGGCTTCAGGAGAAATACGCTCAACGTCGCCGGTTACAAATCGATCTAGCATGGCATCGCCGACGACAAGCACATGAGTGCCGTCGATATTTTCGACCAAGGGGATCAGTCTGGAACGGTCTTTTGTCATACCAAGCCTAATTCAATTTCAAGAGCGCCACACAGCATCTGACCCAGCATAATATGCATTTCCTGAATGCGCGCCGTCGTGTCAGATGGGACGATTAAGAATGGGTCTGCGATACCAACAAGCTTGCCGCCATCTTTGCCGCCAAGGGCTGCCGGGACAATGTCCAACGATTTTGCAACATTCAGCGCACGAATAACGTTCTCAGAATTTCCCGATGTGGAGATGCCAATAGCAACGTCACCTGGCTTGCCGAGCGCTTCTATCTGGCGCGAAAAAATATTTTCAAAGCCAAGATCATTTCCACCTGCGGTAAGTGCGGATGAGTCCGTCGTCAGGGCGATCGCAGCGATAGGGGTACGGTCTGTTTTGTATCGTATCGTAAGTTCGGTCGCCAGATGCTGGCAGTCGGCGGCACTGCCACCGTTGCCAAAGAATATGATCTTACCACCGTGACGAACACTTTCTGCCGCGCGTTCCAGCAATATCGCAAATGATGCAGCACAGGCGTCACGGGTTTTCTGAACGACATCAGTGTGTTCAGAAAATTCGTTGTTATAAAAAGCATCAATGTCCATGAATAACGTTTCCTATATGTCGATGCGGTTACCGGTGCGCAGGCTTTCAAGTATGGCAATGGTCGCAGCAGACGTTTCGACCAATTCTCCCTCATCAATCGGGGCTGCGCCACCATTGGTGACACAGTCAACGAATGCGGCGATTTGCTGCTTATGGCCTTTGTCTTGGCTGTCGTTCAATGTGGTGGTCTTGCCACCCGCGGCTAATGTTAATGATTGAAAATCATCCAACACTCCTGCACGGCCACCTGCGAAAACTTCGATGCGCTCTTTGGGTAAAGACGTATCACCGCGCGCTGTATAAATGATGCTGGCGATGCTGCCATCAACAAAGCTCAGGTTTGCGATGACGTCATCGCCGCTGCCGTGTTCTGCGGTCGCAGCATCTGCACGCACATTGCTGATTGCAGCACCAACCAGATGCCGTGCTAAATCGACGAAGTGACACATTTCACCCAAGACGCGGCCGCCGCCTTCATCAGAAGATTGTGTCCAGTGGCCGCCCTCGATAGCACCACCATTTACACGGATGGTGACGACTTTTGGGCCTGTCGTATCTTTGAAATGATCGCAGAGCTTAGTTGTTTGTGGCGCAAATCTCCGGTTAAAGCCGACCTGTACAAATCCATCTGCACCATTGATCGCATCAATGACGTCGTTGAGCTGATCGATATCAAGGGCCAATGGCTTTTCAACAAACACTGATTTCCCAGCCCGGAGCGCCTGCGCCGTCATCGCGGCATGGCTATCGTGGCGGGTCGCAATGATCACACTATTAATCTCGGCGTCAATCATGACGCTGTCGATGTTACTGGCTGCATTTTCAAACCCGTGTGTCTCGGCACCATTTTCTGCGGATGCGCCGCGCTGGGTTGCTAATGTTTTCAGACGCACGCCGGATAATGGCTTTAAGGCTGGAAGTAAAACTGTTCGGGCGAAGTTACCTCCACCGACAGCGCCAATTACGCATGCACCGGAACTTGGCCTTGATGTGCGCATCGCCTGAACGGTTTGCTTGGGATCGCTATCGCCCGAATAGGTAAGGACAACGCCCAGATGCCGTTCGGTGCCACTGGTGACTAACGTATAAGCATCCTCAGCATTTTCGAGTGGGAACCTGTGTGACGTCAGTGATGCAACATCTAGACGGGCCGTGTTATCAGGGGCCAAAAGACGAAGCGTTTCGCCTAAGTTCTCAGTCTCTGTCCAGCGGACCCAGCCTTCAGGGTACTTGACGCCACGGCCTTCGAAATCTGGATCGTACCTTCCGGGTCCGTATGAGCGCGATACTGTGAGGTTCAGCTCTTTGGTCATAAACGTCTGGTAAGGGAATGTCGTCCCGGTCAGGCCGACCATGACGATATTTGCCCGATCACGGGCAATATCAGCAGCAACAATAAACGGCTCGCTTGAGGATGTAGCAGCTGAAATCAGGACAGCGTCAGCCCCGCGTTCAGCGCTCAGGCCCTGGACAATGTTGCTGGCATTTTCATCTGGCTTGAGGGCCGCGATGGCACCCGATTTCAGGGCCAGGTCAAGGCGGTCATCAGCGTAGTCAAACGCAACGACACGGGCCCCGGACAGGGTCAAAAACTGTATGGCAAGCTGACCAACAAGGCCGCATCCAATGACACCGACAATGTCGCCAAGTCCAACTTTCAAGTTGCGGACAGCATGCATGGATATTGCGCCAACGGTGCCGTAACAGGCATCATCATCACTAACATTATCGGGAATTTTAGCGACAAGGTTTCGGGGAACAGCATTCAGCTCGGCATGATTGGCTATGCCAGCACCGGCCATAGCAACCCTGTCGCCGACGCGAAACTCTGCTTCAAGGCCAGCCCCAATAGCGATGACTTCACCTGCTGCGGAATAGCCAAGTGGCAAAGGCTCATCAAGTCGTGCCATGACGGCTTTCCACGTATTCCAAAGACCTTCTTTCTTTGCCTTTGCGAGCGCTTTCTTGACCAGGTCAGGGCGTGCTTGTGCTTTGCCCGCCAAGCTTTTCTTTGCAAAATCCACAACCATGCGCTCGGTGCCAGCAGAGATCAGCGAAGCCCGCGTATGGACTAAAAGATGGCCTGCGCGAACCTGCGTTGCCGGCACGTTTTTAAGTGCCAGTTTGCCGCTACGTCGAGATTGAATGACTTGCTTCATGACGGGGATTGTCTCGCCTTTAAGAAATGCTTTTGAAGTATTCGATAGCCCGCGTGAGACCGTCTCGAAGCTGTATCTTCGGCTCCCATCCAAGGACAGATTTTGCCAATGTGATGTCAGGACAACGCTGCGTTGGATCATCTTCGGGGAGGGGCATATAAACAATTTTCGACTTGGCGCCGGTCATTTCGGCAATGGTTTCTGCCAAGGCACGGATTGTGAATTCATTGGGATTGCCAAGGTTCATCGGGCCGGTATTTTCGTCCGGGGCGTCCATTAGGCCCATAATGCCGTCAACCAAGTCGTCTACATAGCAGAATGACCGTGTTTGCGACCCATCACCATAAAGCGTCAAAGGCTCACCACGGAGCGCTTGCATGATGAAGTTGGAAACAACGCGACCGTCTTCGGGATGCATGCGCGGGCCATACGTGTTGAAAATCCGGCAAACCCGAATATTCAGGTTGTTCTGGCGATGATAATCAAAAAATAATGTTTCAGCGCAGCGCTTGCCCTCGTCATAGCAGGCCCTTGGGCCGATTGGATTGACGTTACCTTTATAGCTTTCTGGCTGTGGGTGGACTTCGGGGTCACCATACACTTCGCTTGTGGATGATTGCAGGATTTTCGCCCCTGTGCGCTTGGCAAGCCCCAGCATGTTAATGGCGCCATGGACGCTGGTCTTAGTTGTCTGCACTGGATCATATTGATAGTGCACGGGTGATGCAGGACACGCGAGATTGTAAATCTCATCAATTTCGACAACAAGCGGCACAGTCACATCGTGACGTAGGAGTTCAAAGTTATCGGCTTTTAAAAGATGTGCGATATTTGCCTTCGCGCCGGTGAAAAAATTATCCAAACAGAGGACATCGTCGCCGCGTGCAACAAGACGTTCACACAAATGCGAGCCAATGAACCCAGCGCCGCCTGTTACCAAGATTTTTTTTGCCAATAATGAACTCATATCGCCCCTCAAATCACATCAAACTTTATGGTGTCGGAAACTACCACTGAGGGGCCAAAGCGCCAAGGCGAAAGCAATATTCGTATAAATACAATTTAGAAGGTGCTCTGAGCGTGTGAAAACGCCCAAATATTACCAATTACATAGACACACAGGCCTTTAGGCAGGCAAAAACTTGAATATTGCCTGTGATTGGGCGTTTAGAAGCTCTGGTATGGCATTGATGCCTCTGGCACAAAAATAGCCATAGAGTGGAGTGTGAGATCATTTTCGATTATCGTTAACGGTTTGTGAAGCCCGTCGGAATACAAGGTAGGCATGGTGAAACCCTTAGATAAATCGCTGACCCAGGAAGCTGTGTTGCTGGAAAAGTTAACGCGGATTGAAGAAAACCCGACGGGGTACTTCGCCGTGCATATTCACTTGTCTGAATTGCGGACAAGTAATCGCCAGCCGCACTTCATCAACATAGCCACCAAGGTGTTCGATAATCTTGTCGCGGGTAACGATGCCATCATTTATTCGATGATGAATAAGGACCTTATTTTACTCTGCCACGAGGTGTTGGTTGAGAACATTGATCCCTATATCGACAAAGTCCGCTCAATGTTTAGTGAAGACCCTTTGGCTTCGAATGAGGATGAATTCGAAGACCGGATGTCGACATGGTATGATCTGGCTGCCCGTGAAGATTTCGCAGCTTTTTTTTCAGCAGCGACGGAGCTTTCAGTTAAGGCGCAAGTGCAAGTCGAAGAAATGCAGCGTGCGCGCAGCGATGAAACCAACAAAGGTACGGGTGAACCTATTTCGGCTAAAAACCTGGCGGCAATTAATCAGCAGCTCCAGGCAACGCGGATTGCAGATTTAATCCGCCAACAAACATGTATTCGGATTGCGCCCGGTGAAACTGGTTCCATTGTCTTTCGCGAGCACTTTATTGCGATGGCGGAACTTAAAGAACGTGTTGCCCCTGCCAGCAACTTATTCTCGAGTGCGTGGTTGTTTCAGTATTTGACTGAAACCCTGGATAAACGTGTGCTTTCTGTCATTGGCCGTAAGAACTTCGACGAAATTAATGAGCCGATCAGTTTGAACCTCAATATTGGGACAGTGCTGTCGCGTGATTTCTCGAATTTTAACAAGCTGGTTGGCGACAACGCTAACAAGTTCGTCGTTGAGTTTCAGGTCATTGATATCTTTGCTGATATGAATACGTATGGGTATGCGCGCGATATGCTGCAAGAGCGCGGATATAAAGTGCTCGTTGATGGCGTCAACCCGATGTCGCTGCAATTCTTTGATCCAGCGAATCTGAGACCTGATTTCATCAAGGTTGCCTGGGGTAAAGATTTTGAAAGCGAGACCGATGACGATGGACGATTAAAAATGTTCCGAGAAACAGTTCAGAATGCAGGCGCGGAAAGTATGATCTTGGCCCGTGTAGATTCTGAGAAAGCGGTCAAATGGGGGCTCGCTCTCGGCATTTCTCGTTTCCAGGGATATTTTATTGATAAACTGTTTCATGCCATGACCCGGTCTAAGGTAAAGCCAAAGGCCAAGGTCAAGGTGGTACCAAAATCATGAGTAGGTGGAACTGAACTCGATGGCGACACAACCATATAAAATGCCGTCTCAGGAAAAGTTGCTCATTGATTATGTGCATCGCCTGGAGAAGTTAAAAGAAGGACGTGGGTTGGTGCATGTGCACTTGTCACATCTTCGCCCTTTTAACAGGCGAGATCAGCATATTCGAACGGCTGCAGGAAACTTTGACGGTCTCGTTAAAGATATGATAGGTCAGTTGTTTAAGATTAAGAATGCTGACTTGTTTTTTATATACAAGTTAAATTCAGCGCCTCAAATTGAGACGATTGTTCAGAAAATTCGCTTCCTGTTTGGCGATGACCCCCTTGTTGAAGAAGAGGGCAAGGACGGGCGCACCTTTGTAACGTGGTACGACGCATCTTCACAGTACGAAGAGATAGTTCAGCTTGTTCAAGGCTTGGCAGAAGCTGAAGAAAAGCGGCAAACCGAAGTTCGCAGCCGTATGAATGCGCGTCAGCGATTAAAGGAAAAACAGAAAAAGGGCGAGCCACTGACGCCGCCTGTTCTGGCGAAAGTTGAAGATGCACTGTCGCGCACTGATCTTTCAAACCTTGTGCGCCGTCAGTTTATTTGTCGCGTCGATAGCAAGATGGTGCCCGAGCAACTTTTCAGTGAGTTATTCATCTCTATTCAGGATCTCCGCGAGACAATTCTGCCCGGCGTTAATCTGGTGTCGAATCGATGGCTATTCCAGCATTTGACCGAAACACTGGATAGACGCGTACTGTCAATGTTAATGAAAACGGACACAGTTTCAATCTTAGGCGATATCAGTTTTAACGTCAATGTGAAGACATTGCTGTCGGATCAATTCCAGATTTTCGATGATAATCTTTCAGCCGCCCGACGTAGTGCGATCGTCATTGAATTGCAGAAAGAAGACATCTTTTCTGATTTGTCGGCTTATTTGTTCGCGCGCGAGTTTGTGCAAACAAAAGGCTATCGGCTCTGTCTTGATGGGCTTTCAATGGAAACGTTGCAGGTGATTGACCGTGAACGACTTGGTGCGGACATGGCAAAAATTGTCTGGCATCCAAACTTGGCAGACGCTGGCGATGATGTTCAGGTGCTTATCAAAGGACTTCTGGAACGGGACGGGCCCGAAAAGTGGATTCTGTGCCGATGTGATAACCACGAAGCCATCGATTTTGGCCGCTTGGTTGGCATTAATCAATTCCAGG
Source organism: Rhodospirillaceae bacterium UBA4468 (assembly GCA_002389385.1). Classification (GTDB taxonomy): domain Bacteria; phylum Pseudomonadota; class Alphaproteobacteria; order Rhodospirillales; family Casp-alpha2; genus UBA4479. The sequence continues at coordinate 10,262 of DGOK01000036.1, forward strand.
GCCGATTTGTTGAGAGCTTGATTGCTGAAGATGGCCGTAGGCGTGACCTGTTAAAACTGAAGCGCCGCATTGAGCGCAGCTCTGAACCCCAGTTCGATGACGAAGAAGATGAAGACTAATTTTTCATAGCAGGCTATTCATCGACGGGTATTCTTAGCCGGATTGCTTCTTATAATTATTATAATGACTTTTTTAACGACATGCCCCATGATGTTCATCATGACACATGATGTTGATGCGTTGTATCAGCATATAAAGACTCTGGTTGAGCCTCCCGCGCGGATAGGTATGAACGGCGTAGGGCAACAAAAATAATAAAAAGTAGTCCGTGTTAACAGTGAGGTTAAAATGCAAGAAGCATCAAACTGGCTAAACGGGCTTAAGTCTGGATTTTTGATCTGGCGGCCGCTATGATCAACTATTTGCCTAATCTATTAGCGGCATTGGCTTTTCTCATAGGTGGTTGGCTGATCGCCAAATTGGTCCGAAATATTGCTGTGCGCCTCGCGGGCGGCCTCAATCAACTTCTTGAGAATATTTCGCCGACAGGCGCGTTATCGACCGTCAGAATCTCAAATAAGATTGCGGGTTTAATTGGCACGGCAGCATTCTGGTTGGTGTTCTTTGTCTTTATTACCGCGGCGTCTGATGCTGCTGAACTGACTGTGTTCTCGAATTGGCTAGAAAACATCGTCGCGTACCTGCCTTATTTGCTTGGTGGTGGCTTCCTAATTTTCTTTGGCTATCTTTTCAGTATCGCTGTGCGTGATGTTGTGACGACGACACTGAGTTCACTTTGTTAGTCAAAGCACCTTTATCGGTGCTACGGCACAATGGTCGACATTTCTTGTTGCGATTATCATTGGTATTGAGCAGATCGGGATTGATACAACATTCTTGATTGTTTTGATTGCCGTGACCATTGGTGCTTTAGTCAGTGGTCTGGCGTTAGCATTTGGACTTGGCGCAAAGCCGCTCACAACCAACCTGATCGGCACGCACTATTTGCGGCTTCAATATTCAATAGGTCAGACAGTTTTGGTGGGTGATATCGAAGGTCAAATCCTCGAGTTCACACCGACTGGAATTAAGCTTGATACTGAAGAGGGTGTCTCGTCGATCCCCGGGGCGTCTTACTTCTACGACGTGATCATCCTCAGGACTGAGGATAATGATGATACCTGATTCAGCCCGGTTATCCATCGCCTTTATCGAGAGCAAACCTCAATCTGCAGCGCGTACACTCGAATCGTTAAACCCTGAGGACGCCGCCGCGTTGATTGAAGCATTGCCCGCACGTACCGTCGCCATAGCGTTCGGTGAAATGAGCCCCTGGAGTGCGGCCCGATGCTTGGACGTGATTTCTGCAGAGCGGAGTGCAGGCATTATTCAAAAAATGATGTTTCAGGATGCTGCGGCCTTAATGCGTATGGTCACTGACACCTGCAGGAATGGGATTTATGAGGCCTTGCCATCGTCAACGGCACGGTCGTTTCAGCGCTCATTAGCGTTCCCGCTTAATACCGTCGGCGCAAATATGGATAAGCTGGCGCCTTTAATGGCATTGGATCGCACAGTATCAGATGCCATCAAATATGGGCGTCAGAATAAACGCCTGGTTGGTGATCAGCTTTTTGTCACAGATGGTAATCATGAATTTGTGGGTGTCGTGCGTATTTCAGAATTGCTGCGTCATGACGGAAAGTCGACGCTGGAAAAAATTGTAGATACCAGCATTGAGCCTTTACTCGCTCGCTCCACGTTGTCGGCAGTTGAGTTAGACCCACAATGGGAAAGCCATTCGCTGCTACCTGTGGTTGGGCGAAAACGAAACTTTTTGGTCACACTGTCCAGGCGTGTATTGGTTGCTGCGAGCCGCCAACTTGCGATAGAGCCTGAGGCTTATGTCGAGAATGTCCTGTTGCCGCATATGATCAATGGGTATGCCGTGACTATCTATGGTTTGGTCAAGATGCTCTTACAAACGGGCATAAAGACACCACAGCCGGAGACCCAAAATGACCGGTAATATTGATACAGCGATCGAAGCCTTGGATCGACGCTTCTTGCTCGACCATCCGATTGATGCGGCAAGATTGATCGAGTCTTTGGATGGCTTGGATGCCGCTGAAATTCTTGAAAACCAAGCCGTCGATACATTGCTTCCTGTATGGCGTCGGATGCTGCCGGGTGATGGCGCAGAAATACTCAACGCGCTACCAGATGCGCAATCGGATGCGTTGATTGCTGAATTATTACCCCATGAGGCGTTACGGTTTTTGAACTTGATGAAGGAAGATGAGCGCGAAAACATATTGTTGCGCCTGGATCCAAAAATCAGCGAAGAAATCTGCAAGTTGATGAGCTATCCGGAGACGAGTACGGGTCGCATGTTGAACCCTAAGGTGATGCCGTTTCGAGCGTCAGTCACTGTCGAAGACGCATTGAGTACGCTGCGTGCAAAAAAAGCCACACAGATTCGCGGCTTATTCCTCATCGATGATGAGAACAAGTTGATCTCACGTATCTTTATTCAAGATATGGCGCTCGCAGCGGGTGATACCCACTTGGGCGATCTTGCGCGACCTGTGACTGAATACGTAAACGCGTTGGCACCGGCCGAAGAAGTCGCGGATATGCTTGATAAAGACAGTCGCGCCGACTTGCCGGTTGTCGATATTGAGGGAAAGCTCATCGGCGTGATTTCATACGCTGCAATGGTTCATTCGGTCCAAGAAGATGCCATGGCCGATATGCAGACTATGGTGGGTGCGAGTAAAGACGAACGCGCTTTATCCAGCCCGTTTTTTGCCGTCAAAAAGCGCTTGCCGTGGTTGCAGATTAACTTGCTCACGGCGTTCATGGCAGCTGCCGTTGTTGGCCTGTTCGAAGGTACAATTGCAAAGTTCACGGCGTTGGCTGTGTTGTTGCCAGTCGTTGCCGGTCAGTCAGGCAACGTAGGTGCACAGGCGCTTGCGGTGACGATGCGAGGACTTGCATTGCGAGAAATCTCGATCCGCCAATGGGCGCGCGTCACTGCTAAGGAAGTCAATGTCGGGCTTATGAACGGTATCGCTGTCGCCATCACGTGTGGCTTTGGTGTTTACGTTTGGTCGGGCTCAGTTGGCTTGGTGATCGTGATCGCGATTTCAATGGTGTTGGCAATGGTCGCGGCGGGATTTGCCGGGGCTGTTGTGCCCATTCTCCTGACACGCCTTAGTCAATACCCGGCACAGTCATCTTCGATTGTGCTCACCACGGTCACCGATATCGCAGGCTTCTTTTCGTTCTTAGGGATCGCGACGTTACTGTCGTCAATGCTTAAAGGCTTAGTCGGTCTTATCTGTCACGCCTGCGTCGGCAAATGTTGCCATGCCGGCGTGACAGTCAGCGGCCGCACGGACGAGGTTTATCGCGAGTGCGGCGCCAGACGCTTCGCCCAAGCGCATCCCCAGATCAAGCAACGCGGATTTCCCAAGCTTTACTAAAAGCCGCTGATGGCCAGGTTCGGCAGAGACATGCGCACATAGGGCATGATCAAGACTGCCGGGGTGAGCTTGTTCAAGTGCCGCCGCAGCCGCTCCCACAACATATCCATCAATTAATACGGGGGTTTTACTGTGCCGGGCACGGGTGATAGCCCCCGCCATCGCGGCCAGTTCACGCCCGCCAAGACGCCTTAGAATATCGATCGGATCAGAGGTTTCATTTAAATGAAACTGCACGGCGTCCCGTACAAGGTCTGTCTTGAGCGATATGGTGTCGCCCGTGATACCAGTGCCCGGGCCAACCCAGTCGGCAGCTTCGTCCCCAAACAATGCGTGGCATACGGCAGCGGCTGAGGTCGTGTTGGCGATCCCCATTTCCCCGATGCATAACAAGTCGCAGTTAGGATCAACAGTATTGCTGCCGATATTAAAGGCCTCAATAAATGCAGTTTCATCCATCGCTGGCGCATCAGAGAAATCTGCTGTCGGTTCTTCGAGTTTGATTGGCATAACACGGAAGGTTGCGCCCGCCGTTTTACTGAGTTGATTAACGGCAGCGCCCCCCGTTTCAAAGTTTGCCACCATTTGTGCGGTGACTTCGGCAGGATAAGCAGACACGCCACGCGCCGCGATCCCATGGTTGCCAGCAAAGACGATAACTTGAGGATTTTCGACTTTGGGCGGTGCCCGGTCTTGCCATGCTGCCAGCCATGCCGAAATATCTTCCAAACGGCCAAGTGATCCTGGCGGCTTGGTCAGTGTGGCTTCACGGGTTGTCGTTTCACCCTGCGCGCGCGTTGATGGCCCGGGTGCATCCCGCAATGCGCCCCGAATAGCTTCAATAGATGTAAAATCAATACTCATGCGGCTGACTATAGAAGTGTCAGCACCGATGCTGAAAGTGCAAATTCGGTGACAGCCAGCAGTGTGCACGATAGAACACAAGACATGACTGAAGATAACCACTCATATGCGCCGGTTCGAAGTCTTCGCGTCGCGGTGATGTTCTTAACGCGCATCCCGACGGGCTGGATTGAAGGCCTTGAAACCAAGGACCTGGCCAAGGCGTCATGGGCATTCCCTGTGGTTGGTCTTATCGTTGGTGGCATTTCTGGTGCGGCATTATATGCAGCGGCTGCGAGTGATCTTTTCCCATTGGCTTGTGCGCTCATTGCACTGTGTGTTCAGGCATTTATTACGGGCGCGTTGCATGAAGATGGGCTTGCTGATGTTATCGACGGATTGGGCGGTTATGAAAAAACGAAAATTCTCGAAATTATGCGGGATTCCCGTGTTGGCAGCTATGGCGTATTGGCGCTTATCTTTAGCGTTGGCATTCGCGCGACGGCGCTGGCAAGTGTGGCTGGACCCGGTATCGCCTGGGGTGCGTTGATCGCAGCGGCATGTATATCTCGAGGCGTGTTACCGATGATCATGTATACCATGCCTGCGGCACGCGCTGATGGATTATCAGTCAATGCGGGGCAACCTTCTTTAAAAGGTGTGGCCATCGCTTTGGCCTTAGGTGTAATTTTTCTTTTTGTGTTGCTGCCGCTTTCGGCGGCTCTTATGGGGATTGTGATCGGCGCGTCGCTGGTTGGCGTATTAGCATATTGGGCGCAACGGCGCTTGGGCGGGCAAACGGGCGATGTGCTTGGGGCGGCCCAACAACTAATTGAAATTGCGGTGCTTGTTGCCGCTGCTGGATGGAGTGCGAGCTATTGATGTATGATGGAACAACGCGTTGGTGGATGGTGCGTCACGCACCTGTTGTCGGGGTTGAGGGCATTATTTATGGCGCCAACGATGTTGAGTGTGATCGATCAGATTTACGCTCGTTTCAGTCTTTGGCAAAGCGACTGCCTGCAGATGCGCCATGGTTCACATCACATCTATCTCGTGCACAATTGACCGCGCAGTCTATTCGCGATGCCGGGTTGGTCACTGAAGACCCTAAAGTTGATGAACGCTTTGGCGAGCAGAGCTTTGGCGATTGGCAGGGTCAGACTTGGGATGCGATGCGGGCCGCTGATCCGGTGACGTATGATGCGTTCTGGGAAGACCCGGTTGGCAACCGCACGCCTAACGGTGAGAGCTTCGCCGACCAAATTACCCGCGTTGGTGCTGCGATGGACGATTACACGGAAAAGCATGCCGGATCCGACATTGTTTGTGTCTCACATGGTGGGACTATCCGGGCGGCGGTTTCGCATGCGCTGGATCTGCATCCAAAATCAGGTATGGGAATCTCCGTGCACACGTTGTCGCTGACAGTCATCGAGCATGTACCCGATAGATTACTTAAAGGCAAAGGCGGCGCGTGGCGTGTTGTTCACGTTAATCGCCCGGCCCGAGAAGATCATTAAGCATGACCAGTTTGCCCCACGCTACATTGGTTCTGGGCGGTGCGCGCTCGGGTAAGAGCCTGTATGCCGAAAGCCTTATTGAGGCCGAGGGCGGTGGGATTTATATCGCGACGGCGCAAGCCTGGGATAGCGAAATGACCGACCGAATCCAAGTGCACCGAACGCGTCGTGGGGATTTATGGAAAACGCTTGAGGCACCGACGGATCTGATTGGTGCACTTTCATCAAAAACATGTAAGGGCCGAGATATCCTCGTCGATTGCCTAACATTGTGGATTACCAATCTGATGATGGATGGTCATGATGTTGACCGCGAGATCGCCATGCTTGTTGCTGCGATCCCAACACTTGACGCTCGTGTCGTTTTCGTTTCCAACGAAGTCGGTCTCGGGATTGTCCCTGAGAACGCAATGGCGCGACAATTCAGAGATTTCGCCGGTACAGCACATCAGCAGATTGCGACCGTCGCAAACCGTGTGGTGTTTATTGCAGCTGGCTTGCCCATGATGATGAAGGATGAAGAGACATGAAAATACCTGCAACAGTAATTACGGGCTTTTTAGGTGCCGGAAAAACAACACTGATCCGCCATATTCTGGCCAATGCAGATGGCCGTCGTATCGCCCTTATCATCAATGAATTTGGCGATATTGGTGTCGACCGCGAAGTCATTAATGGATGCGGGTTTGAAGGCTGTGATGATGACGATGTGATGGAACTTGCAAACGGATGCATCTGCTGCACCGTTGCTGATGATTTCTTGCCGACCATGGAAAAACTTTTGAACCGCCCAAACCCACCCGAGCACATTGTCATTGAGACATCTGGACTGGCATTGCCAAAGCCGCTGGTGAAAGCATTTAACTGGCCTGAAATCAGATCAAAAGTAACGGTCGATGGCGTCGTTGCCGTGGTCGATGCGCCCGCTGTTGCAGCGGGTCGGTTCGCCGATGATCCTGATCACGTTCAGGAAGTTCGCGAAGCTGACAAGAATCTCGATCATCATTCGCCTTTAGAAGAAGTCTTTGAAGATCAGTTGCTGTGCGCCGACCTCGTGCTGCTGAATAAATCTGACGCAATTGCCGAAGCTGACAAGCAGGGCGTGCGCGATATCATCGCTCGCGAAGCCCGTCCTGGCGTTAAAGTTGTCGAGACAGTGAACGGGAATATTGATCTTAAGGTTTTGCTGGCCATGGACGCAGCTGTTGAAGACGACCTTGATCAGCGCCCATCTCATCATGACGGCGAAGACGAGCACGATCACGATGATTTTGAGAGCTTCAATGTGAACTTAGGGGACGTCGAAGACCCGGACGCCCTAGAAGAGCGCATCAAGGCGACCACTGTTGCGCACGATATTTTGCGTGTGAAGGGCTTTGTGCATGTGCCGGGCAAGCCTATGCGACATGTTGTTCAGGCTGTGGGACCACGGATTGAACGCTATTTCGATCGTCCATGGGCCGGTGGCGAAACCCGCCAAAGCCGCCTTGTCATTATTGGTGTAACGGGCATGGATAAAGTCGCAATTGCCAAGGCACTTATTGGATAAGGTTCGCCGCTTATGCATCTCTTAGCGGCACAACCGGGTGCCATCACCGACGGTGAAGAGGCCGTTGATCTGGGTCAAACCCCGGGTGAGATGGTATATATTTCTGCGGCAGATACCGAGCTCGCACTGCTTGCGGATGCCAGTCGTCAATTGATGGCTGAGGGTCAAAACCTGCCGACGCTTCGCCTCGCGAACCTGATGCAGCTTGGCCATAATATGTCAGTCGACCTTTATGTCGATGAGGTTATCCAGCACGCAAAAATTGTCGTTATCCGCATTTTGGGCGGCTATGGCTATTGGCCTTATGGGGTTGAGCAGATCGCCGAGGTTTGTCGCAAACGTGGCATCCAGTTGGCAGTGCTACCCGGTGACGATCAACCCGACCCGGAACTGGCTACGTATTCAACGGTTGGCGCGGACGCGTTGCACCGGCTCTGGCATTACGGGATGCATGGCGGACCTGCGAACAGCCGCAACTTAATTCTCTATATGAAATCGTTGATTGCCGGTGGTGATGAGTGGCAAGAACCAACACCTTTGGTGCGCGCAGGCCTTTATTGGCCGGATGCCGATATGCCGTCCTTGGCTGATGTGCAAAAACATTGGCAGCCGGATCAGCCCGTTGTAGCGTTGGTATTCTACCTCGCCCTCGTTCAGGCCGGAAATCTCGCTGCGGCAAATGCGATGATCACTGAATTGCAATCGGCTGGCCTTAATCCGTTACCGATGTTTGCACAAAGCCTCAAAGATCCGGTTTCGTCTGAAACAGTTTCAAACATGTTTGCAGACGCCAAGCCGAGTGTGATTTTAAACGCGACTGGATTTGCTGTATCTGCCCCCGGTGCCGCGCGCTCCCCAACGCCTTTTGATGGGGCGGACTGTCCCATTTTGCAGGTGGTGTTTTCTGGTGGGAACAAGGAAAGCTGGCTTGAGGGCACGCGCGGATTATCTGCCCGCGATATCGCCATGAACGTGGCTCTTCCCGAAGTCGATGGGCGCATCTTTACCCGCGCGGTATCGTTCAAGGGCCGGGCCCGCCGTGATGATGCGACCGAAAGCGATGTGGTTACGTACGAACCCGTTCAAGATCGCATGGCGTATGTTGCTAAACTGGCCTCGAACTGGGCCAAGTTGCGCGCCAAAACACCCTCTGAACGCCGCGTTGTGATGATCCTTGCGAACTATCCCAACAAGGATGCGCGACTGGGTAACGGCGTGGGTCTTGATACGCCAGCCGGGACGGTCTGCGTGTTGCAACGGCTTGCAGCTGAGGGATATCGCATCGGTGACGCGCCTAAAGACGGGGCTGAAGTCATTGATCGTTTAAAGGCTGGTCCTACAAACGATTTCCATGCATTGCCGACCCGAAACGTGACCGAGACACTTTCGCTTGCAGATTATCAAATCTGGTTTGGCGCCCTCTCAAAGTCCGTGCGAGATCAGGTGGCAGAACGCTGGGGTGCGCCCGAAACTGACCCCTTTTACCGAGCGGGTGACGTGGATTGTGGCAGCTTTGCCATTTCAGCGTATCGTTGTGGCAACATCGTCATCGGGCTCCAGCCTGCGCGCGGATACAATATCGATCCGGTGCAGAGTTATCACGATCCAGCATTGATTCCGCCGCACGGATACCTTGCATTCTATGCGTGGCTGGAGCGGGGCTTTGGTGCGGACGCTGTGTGTCATATGGGCAAGCATGGCAATCTGGAATGGTTGCCGGGAAAGGCTTTGGCATTATCTGAAGACTGCTTCCCCGAAGCAGCCCTTGGCGCCATACCGCATATTTATCCGTTTATCGTCAATGATCCGGGCGAGGGCACGCAGGCCAAGCGTCGCGCTGCTGCCGTGATTATTGACCACCTGACGCCGCCGCTGACCCGTGCCGAAAGTTACGGGCCGCTTAAAGACCTCGAGCAACTGGTTGACGAATATTATGAGGCCGCAAGCGTTGATCCGCGTCGCATCAAAGTGCTGACAGAAAATATACTCACCCTCTGCCGTGCGACGGGACTGGATGAAGATATAGGGATCAGTGTTGATGAAAGTGAAGACGATGCGTTGGCAAAACTCGATGGCTATCTTTGTGAATTAAAAGAACTGCAAATTCGAGATGGCCTGCATGTATTTGGTGAGAGCCCAGTTGATCGATTGTTAGATGATTTGCTGGTCGCCCTCTTACGCGTACCGCGCGGCAAGGGCGAGGGGGCAGATGCCTCGTTGCACCGGGCATTGGCCAAAGACTTAAGCTTTGATTTCGATCCATTGGATTGTGACATGGCGGATCTTTGGGAAGGTCCGAAACCCGAAGTTATTTTGGCATTAACTGATGAGCCTTGGCGATCTCATGGGGACACGGTTGAGCGCTTGGAGTTGATGGCGAGCGCACTTGTTAGCGGAGACACCACCTGCGATCCGATATGGATACATACAGCTGATGTGCTAGCATGGTTGGACGATGATCTTCGTGGTCGTGTCGCCGCATCAGGTGCGGCTGAACTTGATGGCATGATGACGGCTTTGGATGGCCGCTTTGTTGCACCGGGTCCATCGGGCGCACCCACACGAGGTCGCCCGGATGTGTTGCCGACAGGGCGTAATTTTTATTCCGTTGATACGCGGACAATCCCGACGCCTGCCGCGTGGGCGCTCGGCTGGAAATCGGCGGCGTTATTGATTGAACGGTACATGCAGGATAACGGCGCATGGCCAGAAACCATGGCGCTTTCGGCGTGGGGGACATCGAATATGCGGACGGGCGGTGACGATATCGCCCAAGCGCTAGCCTTAATGGGCGTGCGTCCGACATGGGATAGTGCATCCCGGCGAGTCACTGGTTTTGAGATCATGCCGCTGGATTTGCTCGACCGGCCCAGGGTTGATGTGACATTGCGGATTTCTGGTTTTTTCCGAGATGCGTTCCCGGTCTTAATTGATCTTTTTGATAGTGCTGTACGCGCTGTTGCAGCCCTTGATGAGCCCGACGACATGAACGCGATTGCGGCACGGGTACGGGCTGAAAAAGAACGACTTATTGCCGATGGGGCTTCAGAAAAAGATGCTGACCGTCGTGCGGGGTTCTGCGTATTTGGCTCAAAGCCGGGGGCGTATGGTGCGGGCTTGCAGGCTTTGATTGATGAAAAAGGCTGGGAAACCGAGGCTGATCTGGCGCGCGCTTACGTTGCGTGGGGTGGATATGCTTATGGGGCGGGCGCAGAAGGTGCAGCTGAACATAAATTATTCCAGACCCGATTGGGTAAAGTGCAGGCCGTCATTCACAATCAAGATAACCGTGAACACGATTTGCTGGATTCCGATGACTATTACCAATTCGAAGGCGGCATGACGGCGGCGGTGCATGCTGAGGCGGGCGCGCGCCCAGCCGTTTACCACAACGACCATTCAAGGCCTGAGCGACCTGTCGTGCGTGCTTTGGATGACGAGATTGCGCGGGTTGTGCGGGCCCGTGTGGTCAACCCAAAATGGATCGATGGGGTCAGGCGTCACGGCTATAAAGGTGCGTTCGAGATGACCGCAACGGTGGATTATTTATTCGCGTTTGCAGCCACCACGGGGGCTGTCAAAGACCATCATTTTGATTTGGTGTTTCAGGCGTATCTTGATGATGAGGATGTGCGGGCATTTCTGGAAGAGAAAAACCCGGATGCGCTCCATGACATCGCTGAGCGGTTACTGGAAGCGCAGGACCGTGGACTTTGGACGCCACGATTAAATTCAACACGAGATATGCTGCAACGTTTGGGACGCTAGGTTATACTGGGGCGACTCTTAATCAGGAGACGACATGAGCAAAAAAGACGAGATGACCGAAGACGAACTCAATGTCCGGCATGCCGAGAAGATGGCTAAGAAAAAAGCGGCGCGTGACAAGATCATCGCGACGAAAACCATCGAGAAGGGCCTTGTGATTGTCCATACGGGCAAGGGCAAAGGCAAATCAACGGCGGCGATGGGCCTTGCTGTACGGGCGATTGGTAATGGCATGAAGGTTGGCATTGTTCAATTTGTCAAAGGGGTCTGGGAAACGGGCGAGCGTGTTGTTTTGGACAAGTTCCCTGACCTTTGCGTCATCAAGGCGATGGGCGAAGGTTTCTCTTGGGAAACTCAGGACCGTGAGCGCGATATTGCCGCTGCTCGTCATGCCTGGGAGATGGCGAAAGAAATGATTAACGATCCATCGTATAATATGGTGATCTTGGACGAGCTGAATATTGTCCTGCGTTACGAGAACCTGCCTTTAGACGAGGTCGTTGAGGTGTTGAAGAATAAGCCTGAAATGCTTCACGTCGCTGTCACAGGGCGGAATGCCAAAGACGAGTTGATCGACGTCGCAGACCTCGTGACCGAAATGACGCAGATTAAGCATCCGTTCCGATCCGGCGTAAAAGCGCAGGTCGGTATCGAATTTTGAGGAGTACCCCTATGAATACCCGTCGCCGCTTTCTGTCTTTAACTGTCGCAGCCCTAGTGATGACCGGTCTTGTCGGTTGCCGCGAATTTGAAGTCGCCCCGTCGTTGAAAGCGGATCATCTGGTTGACCGCGCTGTCGCAACGGTTGAGCGTTTTCAAACCCTTGAGAGCATGCAGCGGTTTTCTGAGTACATGCCGGGCGCAGTTGCGGTCGCAGTGTTCCCAAGCGTGATCAAGGCAGGTTTCTTTATTGGTGGCGAGGGTGGCAACGGGCTTCTAACGGTTAAAAGACCGGATGGGACATGGAGCGCACCCGCCTTCTATACGATGGGGGCTGGTAGCTTTGGCATTCAGTTTGGCGCGCAGGATACCGAGATCATTATCGTGATCCGAAACCAAGGCGCATTGGAAGCAATCTTAGAGGATCAAGCCAAAATCGGTGCAGATGCAGGTGTGACAGCGGGTGTTTATGGCATTGGTGCTGAAGCATCGACAACGACGAATATGGGTGTCGATGTTCTGGCTTTTGCGAACGCCAAGATCGGCGGGTATGTCGGTGCCAGTGTTGAAGGTGCAGTCATTGCCCGACGTCAGGATATTAATGAGGCTGTATACGGGCATGGTAAAACGCCACGTGATATTGTCACCGATCCGAATGTAAGGCTGGCCCGTGCGGACCGGCTTTCGGCCCTGCTGAGTAAATATTGACGACACCTCCCAAAGGCCTCGCACCGGCGCTGATGTTTCAGGGTACGGGCTCGGACGTTGGCAAGTCGCTTTTAGTGGCCGGCCTGTGCCGCGCTTTCTCTAATCGCGGCCTCAAGGTCCGGCCTTTCAAGCCACAAAACATGTCGAACAATGCGGCCGTCACATCTGATGGCGGCGAGATTGGACGCGCCCAAGCGTTGCAGGCACTTGCCGCGCGGGTCCCATTAACGGTTCACATGAACCCTGTGCTGCTAAAGCCTCAATCCGAAATTGGTGCGCAGGTGATTGTTCAAGGCAAAGTCGTGGGTGCCGCGAAAGCTCGGGATTATTATAACTGGAAACCCAAGCTGATGGCCGGCGTGCTGGAAAGCTTTGAGATTATTCGAAGCGACATTGATCTGGTTTTGGTCGAAGGGGCGGGCAGCCCTGCCGAAGTTAATTTACGTCAAAGCGATATTGCCAACATGGGCTTTGCTGAGGTCGCCAATGTCCCGGTTGTTTTGATTGGTGACATTGATCGGGGCGGCGTGATCGCACAAATCGTCGGGACGCATGCGGTGATTTCGGATGCTGATCGTAAGCACATGGTCGGCTTTGTTGTGAACAAGTTTCGGGGTGATCCGAGCTTATTCGATGACGGCTTGAAAATTATTACCGAGAAAATTGGCGTCCCTTCACTCGGCCTTGTTCCTTATTTTAATGGTGCTGGCATACTACCCAAAGAAGACGCCATGGCATTGGACAATCGCGCACCCTCAACACCTTCGGGCGAGATTGTGATCGCCGTGCCACGGCTGCCGCGCATTTCCAACTTTGATGATCTTGATCCTTTGATGGCTGAAGTAGATGTACGTGTTGAGATTATCGAGATGGGCACACCCATTCCAGCCGACGCGCATGTGGTCTTGCTGCCGGGCTCCAAGGCGACATTAGCTGACCTGGCGGCACTTCGAGAAATCGGATGGGATATTGATATTCTGGCGCATCATCGTCGCGGTGGTTTGGTTGTTGGCCTGTGCGGGGGCTATCAAATGCTCGGGCGCATACTCAGTGACCCGGACGGTATCGAAGGCCCGCCCTCAACAGCTGAAGGCCTTGGCTTACTGGACGTCGACACGGTTATGGGTGGCAGTAAGTCCCTGATTGAAACGACAGGCGTCGAGTATCTGACAGGTGAGTCTGTTCAGGGATACGAAATGCATATTGGTAAGACGACGGGCGTGGATACGGCGCAGCCCTGGCTCACGCTTGAGGGTGCGCGCCCTGACGGTGCGATTTCAAAAGATGGTCGTGTGATGGCGGCGTACATGCACGGCGTATTTGCATCAAACGCATTTCGCCACGCTTTCCTTAACCGCATCAAAGATGGCCGCAGCGCCGAGACCGATTACAACGCACGCGTTGACGACGCATTGAATGGCTTGGCAGATCATCTTGAGAAACATATGGATTTGGATGCACTGCTCGCGATGGCGCGTTAGATTATTTTATATAACCGTCACCCCGGCGAAGGCAGGGGTCCAGTGGGTCGATTTTCTGGATTCCGGCCTGCGCCGGAATGACGTGATGTGATGCGAAGGTGTTTAAACTCCCAGCCGCACCAGAGCGATAACGCCGACGATGCCGCCCGTAATCAGGCACGCAACGCCGTACAGATAAAGCGCGCGTTCGATATCTTTGTGGGTTGCCTTGGCGCGTCCGTCGCCCATCCAGTCATCCGTGATGATTTCTGTGCCGTAGGTTCGAGGCCCCGCGAGGGCGAGGCCGAGGGCGCCTGCGACAGCACCTTCAGGCCAGCCGGCATTGAATGAACGATGTTTCTTGGCATCGCGCATAGCGGTCTTTATCGCAGCCTTTGGGTTTGCTGTCGGCACGAAAATCGCTGCTGCTGCAAAAATCAGTGCTGACAGTCGGGCAGGGATTACATTTAAAACATCGTCGAGCCGTGCCGCAGTAAAGCCGAATGCACGGTGCCGCGGTGTCTTATGGCCAATCATGCTGTCCATGGTGTTAACTGTTTTATAGACGAGAATACCGGGCAGGCCGAACAGCACATACCAGAAGATCGGTCCCGCCACCGCATCGCCAAAATTTTCAGCAAGGCTTTCAATCGCCGCACGGGCAACGCCTGGCGCGTCCAGTGTTTTTGGATCACGTCCAACGATATGCTTTACCGCGTCACGCCCGCCTTGCAGTCCATCAAGTTCGAGGCCTTTGGCAACCCTGGCCACAGCATCATAAAGCCCTCGGCTGGCCAGCATTGTGACGAGGAGCGCGCATTCAATGACCCAACCCCATGGCACATGAAATGTCAGCCACATAATGCCAACACCAATTGCCGCACTAAGCGAAACCATGAATAAGACCACGAAGGCACCCCGGAGGGCGCGGTCCATCTCGGGGCGCTTGGGACGATTGAGCTTGTCGTCGAAGTAACCGATCAGGCTGCCGATAATGGCAATCGGGTGCTTGATCCGCTTAAAGATGAAAGCAGCTTCACCGACATAGGCCTCTATTCCCATTGCCGACAAAAGAAGGATCAACGGATCAAAAGGCGACGTTGCGCCAGCGAAACCAAGTGTAACCATGAGCGGAGTTGACGACAGACGACCCGGAACGTCAATGTCTGCACGGATAAATTTCGTGGGAAGAGGTTGAAAATCTATCGCGTATAGCCAATTCTTTGGGCTTAAGGCCAGAATGGCCAAAAAGTTGTGCTCGTGGAACAAATACTTGCAGATTTACCAGAATGGGCAGGGATCGCCATCGCCGCTGGGGTGGCGTAGATTTTTGGTGTCTTTATTGGCATGTGGTTTACCCGTGGTCGGGCACGAAGTGAAGCCCGCGCGGACGCTATTCAAGACGAGCGTGGAGATAAACCATTAAGTCAGGAAAACCCTGCGTTCAAAAGCCTGCAAGAATTGCTCCGCGCCAAAGGGATCAGCGCAAAAGAACAAGATACCCGCCTGCGGGATTTTGCCAGTGAATTTACCGGCATCCATCGCAAGCTTCGCGACTTGATCCCCGTTGGCGACGAACAAGACGATGCCCAGCGTACCGCGTTGGCGGCTCCTGAAGAAGGCGAGTTTGAGCAGGCGATCAAGCTGACAGAAAAACTCGGTAAACAGGAAGGCGATGAAGGTCGTCGGTTGCGCGACCGGGCTGCCAAACTGCTGGCAGCGTCGGCCACGGCAAAGATTGTCGTGGCGGATCTCTACATGGTGTTAATCGCGCCAGAAAATGCGCGGGAGCTCTATGAGCAAGCGGCTGATGAATTGCCTGTGAATGCAGAGGAGCGACGTGCCGAAGTCCTCAACAAGCTTGGCACGGCATGCTATCAGTATGGCGAGCATGATGCTGCCGCTAAAGCCTTTACCCGTGGTCTTCGGCTGCTCGAGAAATCCCTTGGGAATGATCATCCAGATGTGGCGACGGCGTTTAACAATTTGGCCTTGATCCATAATGCGAAGAGTCGTCTGGATCAGGCGGAACCTTTATACCGTCGCGCCTTGATGATTGATGAGCGTGTGCTAGGTCACGATCATCCGAGTGCTGCGACCGATCTGAACAATCTAGCGCTCCTTTATAAAATAGGGCAATCTTGATGCCGCTGAGCCATTATTGAAGCGTGCGCTCTCAATTAAAGAGCGGACGTATGATCCGGGCCATCCGTCATTGGTCACGGGATTAAAGAATTATGCGTCTGTGCTGCGGTCGCTTGGTCGTGCGGATGAAGCCGGCGAGTTTGAAGCCCGCGCCGCGTCACTCCCTCCAAGTCGGTCTGAATCTGCGGCTTAAGTGACGTCAGTGGTTTTCCGGAGTTAGCCGAGAATAAAATTCTACAGGAAGACAGTATGGAGTGTAGCAATTGAATCGTTGGGGAATATTAGCGGTTCTCTTTACCATCCGTGCGGTGATGGGATTACAGTTTCAGTCGATGACCTTGGTATTGATTTCATCGAAATTGGCACTCTTGTCGGGCTTTACCTTTTGCCGGGTGTTGTGTGGTACCGGCGCTGTTTTACTCAACGTATTATTGACCAAGATGCTGATAGATTGGTTTTCGGGTCGCGAAGTGATCGCAGCGATGGCTATCTTGGTGAACAGTTGGCCGTTTGGCATTGCATTGGGTCTCATCACTCAAGGATGGATCGCTGAAAATTATTCATGGTCTGTCGTCCAGTATATCGCTGCTGGCATGTCGCTTGTCGGATTGTTGTTGATGGTCGCTCTCTATCGAAAACCACCCACCAAAGCGGTGAATTCAAAAGCCGGCGCTAAACCAAGAGGCCTACCCGCATGGGAGTTTTCATTAGCGAGTGTGGCTGGTTTGATCTGGTGCTTGTACAATGTTTCACTGATTATTGTTATTAGCTTCGCGCCTAACGTCTTGCACTTAAATGGAATGGCCATCACGGAAGCTGCAATACTTGTCAGCGTTGGAACGTGGATCGGGATCGCGACGTTACCTATTGGCGGTTATATTGCGCAACGGTATCAAGCTTCAAATTCAGTGATGATCGCCAGTTTCTTAGCGACCACGTGTGCAATCCTTTGGATCCCTGACGCTGCTTTGCCTTTAATCCCGTTTATTGTGTTTGGTGTCCTTGCGTGGGCATCGGCAGGCCCGATCATGGCGCTTCCTGCTGAAGTCTTACATGTGGATAGCCGGGGCCCTAGTATGGGTATCTTCTTTTCCTAGTATTACGTTGGAATGGGTGTTCTGCCCTCATTAGCAGGTTTAACTTATGATATGTCAGGAGTGCCTGCTGCACCCCTCTACTTCGCCGCAGCGTCGATGATTATTTGTATTCCATTACTTGGTATGTTTCGCTTTTTGAAGAGCCGCGCTTCGTCATCACTGGAAATTTCCACTTAGAAAGTGTGTGTCATGATTATTCGTAAAACAGTCCTTATCAAAGAAATCTTTGAAACTGATGGCGTTGGTGTGCCTTGTGAGCCGATAACTCGGGTTGCCGTCGTTGCTGTCGTTAAGAACCCTTTTGCGGGACAATTTGTCGATGACTTGTCACCGCTTTTTGACATGGCTGTTTCGGATGGCGCTCGACCACACTCCCGCGTTGGAAAAGGTCCGATCGCGAATTAAGTCACGCGGTTTAGGTTGCCCGATCCATAAATTCCAACGCCTGATGATTATAAAGCATGTGTAAAAATTTGAGATGATCGAGCAGTGCAGGCGTATCATCTATGGAGATGGCATTTTCTTTCATCAAGCTTAGGACGACAGCCAAAGCGGCATCATTGATGTCAAAAGTTTCCCCTTCAAACCCCAAACTGTAAGTGCCTTGGGATGACGGGATGAGCGCGAACTTCACGTAGGCGGGTTTGATCAATCCGGTTCTTGCCTTCAAGGCTTCGGTGAAAGCAGACAAACTAAGCATGTTGTCGCGTTCGCTGAACGCAGCAATGTCGTCATTGCTGGAGCCTGAGAAAAATGCCGCCAACCATTCTAAGAACGCAGGTGTGTTCAATGCATCACCGAGAAGATCACGTAACGCCTCAGCCGCATCGATGGAGAGAGCGAAACCTGCGCTTGTTGCGTTCAACCCTGAACCAACATAACGGTGATCAAGGGCGTCATGCTCAGCGAGGTATTGACCATAGGCAACATAAAGTTCGGACAACTTTGAGCCGAGGAAGCCAACGGAAAAGGTCAACGCATCATCAAGCGTGGCGCCTTCATGGGCGAAATGAGGGGGTATGTAGAGAACGTCGCCTGATGTCACCTCAACAGTATCACCGACAATCGGATCTTTTAAGATCTTGAGATCAAGGCCGTCGATGTACGCTTCGTCAAGGATGTGATCGCGACCAACGGTCCAGCTTCGTGCGCCTTGGCCCTGGACAAGAAAGACGTGATAGCTATCGACGTGACCACCAATGGTGCCTCCCTTAGTGGAATAGCTGACCATGATGTCATCCATCAGCCAACGGGGTGCGAAATTGAATGCTCGTAATAACGTTGCGGTGTCCGGATGGAATTGTTCGACATTTTGGACGAGCAAGCTCCACGGCGGCTCTTCATCAGTGTTGAAATCCTCTTCGCTAAAGGGCCCAAATTTACAGGCCCAGTCTTGCCTGGCGACCATGCACGAACGAACGATGTCTTCCATGGACAATCCGGCAAGTTCATCTGGGGTGATCAATCCATCCATCACAATGGGGTCGATGGCATCCCTGACAAGGAAGGGGCGTTTGTTCCAGTAGTGCGCATAGAAATCCCCGATCGAAGGCAGCGCGTCGAGGATGATAAGGGATGAAGACATCATACGATCCAATACTGATAACGTTACGGTCGTTATGACATGAGCAATGGTTTAGGCCAAGCTTGGCCAAGCACCGGTTCATGAGCGATGCCCTTTTGTTAGAACGACTTAGCCCCTTCACCTTAAACAAAGTGTTCAGAATACGTGACCAATATGGACACTCATTCTAAGAAATTAGGATCAATCACTATCCTAAAAGATGTATCAATGCCCACATAAAAACTGTGTAATTTCTATGTTACAAAATTGATTGGCACATCAATGTCGGCAAATGTCTCTCAGGGAATAAAAGTATGGATCATTCATCAGAACAATACCCAGAAGGCAGGGAGTTCTCAGATCTTGCCCTCAGAAAATATTTGTCCTCTCATGACTTGCTACAAGATTTTGTGGATATGGTTGTGGGTAATACAAACAGCAAAGTCGGGTTTCTTCATTTTTATGATGAAGCGAGAGATGAACTCAATCTCAAAATTTGGTCAGGCGCAGCGCTTGCCCAAGGACCTGTAACACATAATACAAGTTACCATGCATCGCCGTCAGAAATCTGGATAAGAAGCATTTCTAACCGTGCGCCCGATTTAGACAATGAATCGAATAAAACCTGCCTGGTCAGTAAAACGAAAATTCTCGATTTAGAAGTCAAAACTATATCAGTTTTCCTATTTTTTCAGATAATAAAATTGTTGCCGTCATTGGTGTCGGGAATAGGCCGATCCCTTATGTTCCAGAGGATTTAGATAAGCTTAGCGTATATGTGAAAATTGGTTGGCCTATTGTCACGGATTTGCTGAAGGCCAAAGATGATGATGAGTTCAAACAATCAAATGAATTTATGCAGCAACCCCACGAGAAAGTTCTTGTGGCTATGGCTCAGGCGTTCGGGAAGGCGCTCGAGCTTCGCGACGAATACACCCATCACCATCAGTCAAATGTTGCTAAAATTACCGCAAGAATTGGACGACAGCTTGGCTTGTCTGAAGAGAGATGTTTCGGTTTAAATATCGGATCGCTCGTTCATGATATTGGCAAGATCGCGGTTCCATCTCAGATCCTTAATAAAACGGGTAGATTGTTAACAGCAGAATTAAGTGTCATTAAATTACATCCAGAATATGGTTGGGAAATGTTTGAACACCTTAGTTTACCCTGGCCGATCGCGGATATGATTGGGCAACACCATGAAAGAATGGACGGATCGGGTTATCCAAATGGGTTGAAGGGAAATTCTATCTGCCTGGAAGCTCGAATTATCGCCGTCGCCAATACGTATGATGCAATGTCCGGAGACCGGCCTTATCGTCATGCCCCTGGAAAAGATAAAGCAATATCCACATTAATGGATCGTCGTATGACGTAATATGACCCTTACATTGTTGATGCTTTTGTCGAAGTTTTTGAGGATGACACTGAGATCCAGCAGCTTTATGCGTAACTTTAACTTAGCCTGCTTCGCTTAAAACAGTTCGGCCATAGAACAGTATCTCTTATTCTATTATTAGAGTATGAGTGGGCTAACCTACAAAGTTTTATTGGAAATAATGTAGTTGATTAAAATAAGCAAAATGGACGGTTCATGGATACTTTGGATTAGCGCATCGAGAGTGACCTCCGTCTAGCGTCTATTGTTTTCGAAGCATCATATGCCGAACAAATCATTGCCGGTATTGCAGCCATTGGCGAAATCAATCAGGTCACGAATGCTAGAATACAGACCGATACGCGCATTGCAGCAGCCCGCATTGCATCGCACGCCGAAGTATCTTGTATTGAGCTGCTTTCAACAGCTGAGCTGGCGGTATTAAAAATTGATCAATTAAAAGATGAAAATGCTGACGATATCCAAATTCAAAATGAGAAAGAAATTGATGAAATTGG
>DGOK01000036.1:31070-67531 GCA_002389385.1 Rhodospirillaceae bacterium UBA4468
GCACGAAAGTATTGAAAGCAACGCTGAACAAGCAAAGCAAAAGATCATCACCTTTGCCAAAGAGGTCACCGGTAATCTTGCCAATCTGAGCTCAGATACAATGGCAGATATTAATAAAAGGTCACAAGAAGCTCTGGATGAAATAACGAACATTTTTACGACAGCAGAAATAAAAGTAAAAAAGATGAAGGACGTTGCACTCTCGCGCCTACGAAAAATGTTTGAGTAAAATCATAAATTGGAATGCGTTTTAAAAGCCGATCAATAGGTTGTTCTGAGGCGATCAATGACAGATTCTAGTATTAATCCCAACACACGATCTGAGTTTTTTAATCTCTTTGTAAAATCCTCTTTTTCAAGCACGAGGGCGTGCCCGTCACTATGTGCTGTTGCGGTAACCGAATGCTGCTGATTTGTAATCATTGATACTTCGCCAATAATTTTGCCGACCCCCAGAACGGCAATATCTTTAACAAAGCCATTTCCCGTTTTCTTCGACATCGACACGCTGCCTTCTTGGATGATGTATGCGCCGCTGGATTTATCACCTTCAGAAAAGATGATTTCTCGGTCGCAAAAGTAACGTTTATCCATCTGTCTGGCCTTCAATTCGAAAAGATAGTATGGATACAATAGCTTAGTTGTAAACCGCCTGCATGTCTCTTTTGTATCTTAACCGCATGAAGTTGAATGTTTCCATAAGTGTAGGTCAAGCTAAGCCATGTCCTGAACTTTAGTGATGCTATAAAAATACCTGGATGATGTAGAATGGATAAGTTTGAAGCAGCTATCAAATTGATAATCCAAACCCTTGCTTTGCACGTAGAGACCGTATGACAAAATCATTAATTTTAATCTTGGGTGATCAATTAACCCGGAACCTAAAACCGCTAGACTTAGGGGACAAGTCGTCTGACGTTGTTTTGATGCTTGAGGTGCAAGAAGAAGCCACCTACGTCAAACATCACAAAAAGAAAATTGTTTTTCTATTCTCAGCAATGCGTCATTTCGCCAAGGCGCTGGAAAATGAAGGATGGGACGTCGACTACGTTGCTCTTGATGATCAAGAGAACCTAGGGAATTTTAACGACGAAGTCAGACGTGCACTCGACCGTCATACACCTGAACGTTTGGTCATGACCGAGCCAGGCGAGTTTCGTGTGCGTGAAATGATCAATAGCTGGCCTGACGCTTTTGGAATCCCTGTTGATATCATGGCTGATCATCGGTTCATCGCCAGCCATGATGAGTTCAGAGGTTGGGCCGATGGCCGCAAGCAGCTACGGATGGAATATTTTTATCGTTTGATGAGACGAAAAACAGGGCTTTTGATGAACAATGAAGGGGAGCCTGAAGGGGGAAAGTGGAACTTCGATAGTGAGAACCGAAAACCGCCCAAGGGCGAGATGTCCTTTCCAACGCCATTGAAGGTAAAGCCTGATGCTATTACGCAAGAGGTCATAAATCTTGTTGGCGAGCGATTTTCTGATCACTTCGGCGATCTGGAACCATTCTGGTTTGGTGTCACCGAGGCGGATGCGAAAAAAGCCTTTGATGTATTTATTGATGCAGCTCTCCCAAAATTTGGCGACTACCAGGATGCTATGCTGGAAGATCAGCGGTTTTTGTATCACGCAGTAATCTCGCATTATATCAATGCCGGCCTTCTCAATCCTCTCGACGTTTGTCAGCATATTGCTGATGAATACACTGCTGGGCGCGTTCCTCTGAACGCAGCTGAAGGATTTATTCGTCAGATCATTGGATGGCGGGAATATGTACGCGGTATCTATTGGTTAAAGATGCCAGGCTATCTGGATCAGAATTTCTTTGGTGCGAGTAAATCATTACCAGATTTTTATTGGACAGCTGACACTCAAATGGCGTGTTTGCGTGCTGCAGTAACCCAAACAAAAGAAGAGGCTTACGCCCATCATATCCAGCGCCTTATGATCACGGGCAATTTTGCATTAATTATGGGGGTTGACCCAAAACAAGTGCATGAATGGTATCTTGCCGTTTATGCAGATGCTTACGAGTGGGTAGAACTGCCGAATACACTCGGGATGAGCCAGTTTGCTGATGGGGGCTTGTTGGGCTCAAAGCCCTATGCATCCAGTGGAAATTACATAAATAAAATGTCGAACTACTGTAAAAACTGTCGGTATGATGTGAAGCAGAAAACTGGGGATGATGCTTGCCCGTTCAATCCACTCTATTGGGACTTTATGATCCGCAACCGAAAGAAACTTAATGGCAACCCAAGACTTGGTCAGATTTATCGGAATTGGGATCGAATGGATATTGTTAAGCAAACCGCGTATCTAGCGACAGCCAAAAAATTCCTTGATGAAATTATCTAAATCTTAAATGCATTTTTTGCATCACCTCTGCAACGAATTGAGCAATAGCGAACATTCGTCCAATCACGCGCCCATTTTTTACGCCAAGTAAATGGACGATTGCAGGTTAGGCAAACCTTGGTCGGTCGGTCGCGTTTTTTCAGCATCTTCATTGCTTTTGATTACGAACGATCGTCTCGATTGGATTTGTCCGATCATTGATCGCGTTATCTATTGGCGTCGTTTATCAGCTCAAATTTGGCATGTCCTCTTTCGAATGTCATGTTTTTATGCAATAGTCGGGCCCTAATATGAGCTAGAGGCAATGACCAGCCCAGTGATCGTTCAAACGGAAGAAATGAAACTATGAGTCTCGTTGGAAAACGCCTCCCAGATGTTGAACTCGGCTTTATGCAGGGTGATACGTGCGTCAATAAAAAGTTGTCTGAAATAATAGGTATGGACCGTACGTTCTTGTTTGGAGTGCCACAGGCATTCTCACCTATTTGCAGCAATAATCATCTGCCCGTGATCATTCAAAACTTTGACGGGTTTATTAAGGCTAACTTTGAACAAGTCTGCATTATTGCACCGGACAACCCTTAGGCGTTGAGAGAATGGAAGCAACGGTTAGGAGCGCCTTCAGGACTCAAGTTTTTAGCAGATGGGAATCTTGAGTTTATTAATTCTATTGAGCTTTCGACAACATGCGAAGAACTACAACTTGGTCAATGCTCAAAGTGATACGCACTCCAAGTTGAGAATTTTGTTGTCTTTGACTAAGCTGTCGAGGATTCAATTTTTGATGTTTCATGCACAGTTGGATTGCCAGCCTAACTTGATTAGGCCTGAAGTTTATCGTCTTTGCGCTAGATATGGCTAATGGTGAATGTCAAAAACGAGCATGACGCAGGAACACGCGTGGGTGTTGGCAGCTGACGCCATTTGTGAATTCATGATCATATATCTTCTTTCGGAGGTTCTGCTTTTCTGCCATAGTCCGCTCCTGATATGGGCCAGAGGCAATGACCAGCTCAATGACCGCTCGAAGGCAAGGACCAAGCAATGACAAATAACGCCGCCATTATGATTTGTGGGGATGCCAGCCAAGATGGTGCAGAACCTCAGGCATTCCAGCTATTAGCCGACACATTATCCAAAAATCTTGAAGGCCATTACGTGACGTTTGGTCTTCTGGGCTCGGACGGTCACAGCATTCATAAAGGCCTTGAAGACCTTAAGTCGCTTGGTGTCACCAAGATTGTTTGCTTGCCAGGTATGTTATTCACACCGGCTGATGTGAAGTCCGCCCTGCCAAATGCAATTAATGATTTCGATATCTCAAACCCCGAGATTGATGTGACACTGGGCAAGGATTTAGGCATTGATCCCAAAATGCTGCTTGCCGCTCAAGCGCGTGTTCTAGAGGCCATGCCTGACACGGAATCAATGGGTGATACGGTCCTCATGATTGTTGGTGCCGGGGCATGTGATGCTGAAGCGAATGCGCATGTTGCCAAGATGGCACGATTGCTTTTGGAAGGTATGGGCTTTGCCTGGTCAGAAGTGTGTTATTCAGGCGAGGTTTTCCCCTCTGTTGGCCAAGCGATTAAACAGACAGTAAAGCTGCCTTATAAGCAAATACTGGTGCTGCCGTATTTCCTATGCGCGGGCCGTGCCGTTGAAGGTATTTACGCCGATGTTGATAAGGCTGCGGCCTCATACCCTGAACATACATTTATTAAAGTACAGCCATTGAGCGTGCAGCAGCATCTCATAGAGACGATGGTGGAACGTGTGCATCAAGCCCTTGAGGGTGGCGATGCGAATGCTATGAATTGTCAATTATGTACGTTCCGTGAGCAAGTGCTTGGGCAGGAGGTCGGGTACGACCACACGCATGAGCATGATCACAATCATGACCACGGACATTCACACTCTCACGACCACACGCATTCACATGATCCTGATGGACCCGCTGAGCGCTAAGCGCCGCGTGAAATGCAGACCTGATGTATGATTATATTAAAGACCCGACGGCGATTTATGCGAAGTCTTTCGAGACGGTTCGCCGTGAAGCTGACATTGAGCGATTCCCGGCTGATCTGAGTAACGTTGTTATTCGTCTGATCCATGCCTGCGGTATGCCTGCGATTGCGGAAGATATCGCGTTCACCCCCAACGCCGTATCGGCTGGGCGTACGGCGCTGGTATCCGGCGCGCCCATATTTGCAGATGCGACCATGGTTGCCGCCGGGATTATACAGCGGCACCTAAGTGGGAATGATATTGTCTGCACCCTCGATGATGATGGGGTGGCGGATGATGCAAAGAATCAAAACACAACACGCTCGGCAGCAGCCGTGGACCGCTGGGTCCCTCGGCTGGACGGCGCGATTGTTGCCATTGGCAATGCGCCAACGGCGTTGTTTCGCTTGCTTGAATTAATTGATGACGGTGCACCAAAACCGGCTGTCGTCCTTGGTTTTCCTGTTGGCTTTGTCGGCGCTGCAGAATCTAAAGACGCCCTCGCACTCAATGAACTGGGTGTCGAGTTCATCACATTAAAAGGCCGGGTTGGCGGGAGTGCCATTGCCTCTGCGTCCGTCAATGCGCTTGCGGCAGGGCTAGAATGAGCCACCCCATAACCGTCGTTGGTATTGGGGATGATGGTCTGGATGGATTGTCTGTATCAGCGCGCGCCCTTTTGGATGATGCGACGTTTATTGTTGGGGCGTTGCGGCACCTCGAGATGTTATCTGCTGACGATACGCGTGACCGTTTGCAATGGTCGAAGGACCTAGCCGGGGATATTGAAAAATTCAAGTCATATCGAGACACCCATAAAATTTGCGTACTCGCGACCGGTGATCCATTGATGCATGGCATCGCGGTGCAATTGATCGCGCGCTATGGTTCCGATCAGGTTGATGTGCATCCGTCGCCCAGTGCGTTCTCGCTGGCTGCTGCCCGTATGGGTTGGTCATTAAATAATCCTATGCTCAGTTGTCTCAGCGTTCATGCAAAGCCGTTTGATGCTTTAAACAGGTTCATTCATCCCGATGTTCGTTTGCTGATCTTAAGTCGCGATGGGGATACGCCTGAGCAGATTGCTGCACTTTTGGTAGAACGTGGCTTTGGCCATAGCGCGATGAGTATTCTTGAACGTATTGGCGGCGTGTTGGAAAAGCGCAGCGATGTCACTGCGAACCAAGGTGTGTCGGGCACGATTGATAACCTTAATACGGTTGCTGTTGAATGCATACCGGATGCGCAAGCGAAGGCGTATTCCCTGGCACCTGGATTACCGGACGATGCCTTCGATCATGATGGGACGATCACCAAGCCAGAAGTGCGGGCTGTGACGTTGGCTGCATTGGCGCCAAAGCCGGGCGAGACATTATGGGATATCGGGGCCGGGAACGGCACCGTTGCGATTGAATGGTTGCGTGTCGAACCTCGGTCTCATGCGGTGGCGATTGAACGCGACGGGGTGCGGACTGCTCGTATTCAAAAGAATGCCCAGACGCTCGGTGTGCCTGAACTGCACGTCGTTGAAGGTGAATTCCCGATGGCTAAGGATCAAAGCTTGCCAGCTGCGGACGTCGTGTTTATTGGCGGTGGTATTGTTGGGGGCGGCGATGTTATTGCAGACGCATTGAATGTCTTAAAAGCAGGCGGTCGACTTGTCGCCAACGCGGTGACGCTTGAGGCGCAGGCAAAACTGATCGATGCACAACAGATACATGGGGGCGATCTCGTTAGAATTGGGATCGCGAAATCAGAGGCGGTTGGGCCTCACCTAGGATTAAAACCAGCACTTGATGTGCTGCAATGGCGGATGACAAAAATATGAGTGGTAAGCTTTACGGAATTGGCGTTGGCCCAGGTGACCCAGAGTTGCTGACATTAAAGGCGGTTCGCCTGATCGGTGAATGCGATGTGATTGCATATCCGGCACCCGCGGACGGCACCGAAAGCATGGCGCGCAAAATTGCGGCCCCGCATATACCGGCTAACAAAACAGAACTTGCGATCGAAACGCCGATGGTCCCGGGGCAGTTCCCGGCCAACGATGTGTATGATCGTTACGCTATTGAGATAGGTGATCATTTAAATGCGGGCCGGGATGTGGCTGTGTTGTGCGAGGGTGACCCGTTTCTTTATGGCTCGTTCATGTACTTGTTTGGCCGCCTTGCCACATCTCATGATACTGACGTGATCCCGGGTGTGTCGTCGTTAGGCGCGTGTGCCGCGCGTGCGGGTCAGCCGCTGGTCTCTCGAAATCAGGTGTTATCCGTTGTACCTGCACCGCTGGACGAGGCAGACCTTGAAGCGCGTATCGTGACGGCGGATGCGGTGGCGATCATGAAAGTGGGACGACACCTCGAGAAAGTGCGCCGTGTCCTCGCGAAGCTTGGGCGATTAGATAATGCGATTTATGTCGAGCGCGCCACTCTGGATGATGAAAAGGTTATGCCGTTGATGAACTTGGACGGCGACCGTGCGCCATATTTTTCAATGATCTTGGCACGCCGTGCTGAAGCAGTTGACGCATGAGCGCGCCCGTTTTCATAACGCTTACCGAGACCGGTGAAGCACTCGCACGACGGTTAGCGTCTGATGTCTCGGGTGCTGAAGTGCACGGCCTTGCGAATAGAACCGCGTCTCCAGATATTTCCTTTAGTGAAACCATGACGCATATCGCATCACTTTTTGCGACAGGTCGTCCGATCATTGGCATCTGTGCGGCGGGCATTCTGGTCCGCGCCGTGGCCGGGTCTTTGGTGGATAAACGAACAGAGCCGCCAGTGATTGCAATCGCTGAAGATGGCTCTGCTGTCGTGCCAATACTCGGTGGACATAACGGGGCCAATCAGTTGGCACGTGAGCTTGCGGCGGCTCTGGGCATTGATGCGGCTGTGACCACTGCGAGTGATGTCGTCCTCGGATTTGCGCTGGATGACCCCCCGGTGGGATGGCGTGTCACGGATACCCGTCCGGCCAAGGCCGTGGCTGCGGCTTTATTGGCTCGGCAGCCTGTTCGGTTGATGGCGGATGAAAGGTTGCCTGCTGCAGACTGGTTGGAAATCCCAAAGTCAGATGTGTCGGGCGCACCGATTGTTCATGTGACAACAAGCGATACGGATCAAGGGCCGAACGTTCTTGCCTTGAATCCACAGGTTCTGACTTTAGGGGTCGGCTGTGAGCGAGGCTGCACACTGGAAGAATTATCGACACTCGTCACTGAAACGTTGGCAGACGTTGACTTGGCTAAAGGAGCTATTGCCTGCGTCGCATCGCTGGATTTGAAATCAGATGAAGCAGCCGTCTTGGATGTTGCTTTTGAGCTTGGCGTGCCAGCACGGTTTTTTGATGCGACCACCCTTGAAGCTGAGACACCGCGCCTGAAAACACCTTCAGACATCGTCTTCGCTGAAGTCGGATGTCACGGCGTTTCCGAAGGGTCTGCGCTGGCAGCGGCGGGGCCTGACGCTGAGTTGATCGTAGCGAAGCGGCTGTCGAAGCGGGCAACATGTGCGATTGCGCGCGCACCCGGTATTATTGATCCGTTGACCGTTGGGCGTGCTCGCGGGCGGTTGTCTATTGTAGGTATCGGACCGGGGCAGGCTGCATGGCGCACACCGGAAGTCACATCGTGGCTTGGCACGGCGACGGATGTGGTTGGATACGGCCTATATCTAGATCTTTTGGGCGATCTGATAAATGGTAAAGAACGCCACATGTCGGAATTGTCAGAAGAGGAAGCACGCGTCAGACGGTCTATTGAGTTGGCTGCCGAGGGCCGGGACGTTGCGTTGGTGAGCTCAGGGGATGCTGGGATTTACGCGATGGCTGCGCTCGCGTTTGAAGTGCTGGACCGGGACAACAATCCAAAGTTTAACCGTATTGAAATGCGTGTTAGTCCTGGTATTTCTGCTGTACAGGCAGCAGCAGCCCGGATTGGTGCGCCGTTGGGGCATGACTTTGCGCTGATCTCGTTGTCTGATCTTTTGACACCGTGGGAAGTGATCGAAAATCGCATCCGCGCTGTCGCGGCGGGAGATTTTACGGTCGCATTTTATAACCCGGTATCAAAACGACGCCGTACTCAGTTGGCAGCGGCCAAGGAAATTCTATTGCAAAGCCGACCAGCTGAGACGCCTGTCGTCTTGGCGCGTAACCTTGGACGGAACGAAGAAACTATTCGTGTTGTACCCTTGTCAGACCTTGAGGTCGATATGGTCGATATGCTGACATTGGTATTAGTTGGATCGTCGTCTACTGTGCATATGACGCGTGGCGTTAACGACTGGGTTTACACCCCGCGCGGTTACGCCGCCAAGATAACCAAAAACTAGGGAGATCATGATGAGAACACTTATTGTTGTTCTGTTGGCTTAAATGCTTGGCCAACATGCGAATGCTCAATCGACGCCTCCAGCTCAGGGTCAAAAAGTATTGGATGATATTGCCAAGGTTGTTTTCGAAGAAGCTAAACGCCGCGTCATTAAAGAATATTATGACCGCGTACCGGGCGCTAAAGCGACCAATGAGCAAGACGAAGATAAAGATAAGTCGAAATCGGCAAAGAAAAACAAAGGCAAAGACAAAGATAAAAGTGCTAAAGGCAAGGGCCGTGATAATGGTTTGCCACCGGGCTTGGCAAAACGTGATCAGCTTCCTCTCGGCCTGGCAAAGCGAGGTAATCGACTCCCGTCTGGTTTGATGAAAAGTGACTTGCCGCCTGAGCTTGAGGCGTCTCTACCGAAACTGCCCAATAACGTAGAGGGTGTTGTTGTCGATACTGATGTCCTGCTTGTTCAAAAAGGCACGGATCCCATTTTTGATGTAATTGAAGGGATTATAACAGGAAAATGACTGTTCACTTTATTGGCGCCGGGCCGGGTGCGCCGGACCTGATCACAGTGCGTGGCTTGAAGCTTATTCAAGCTGCACCTGTCGTACTCTATGCGGGATCGCTGGTCCCCGAAGCAGTCATTGCCGAAGCGCCGAGTGATGCGCTGATCCTTGATACGGCGCCGATGCATCTGGACCAGATCATTGAAGAAATGCAAAAGGCACATGCGGATAGTAAAGACGTCGCGCGGGTGCATTCCGGCGATCCATCTCTTTACGGGGCGGTTGCTGAACAGATGCGGAAACTCGACGCGCTTGGTATTGATTATGAAGTGACACCGGGCGTGTCGGCATATGCCGCGACGTCGGCAGCACTTAAAAAAGAACTGACGTTACCTGATGTTGCACAGACAGTGATCCTGACTCGGACCGCCGTTCGATCTTCATCGATGCCGAACGGTGAAGATCTGGACACTTTGGGTAAGACCGGTGCGACGTTGGCAATCCATCTGTCGGTGAATAATCTCGCTCACGTACAACGAACCTTGATTCCTCATTACGGTGAGGATTGCCCTGTCGTTGTTGCCTACCGAGTGACCTGGCCAGATGAAATGTTCATTCATGGTACGATTGGGGATATCCGCGAAAAGGTTAAAGCTTCGGGGATAACCCGCACAGCCTTGATTATGGTGGGCCGGGTTCTTGGTACAGATAATTTTGATGACTCGCGGCTTTATGCAGCTGATCATCATCATATTTTACGGCCCCGTGTGAAGTAATGCCTCGACACTGACAATGTTTGGGTAACAAGTCGATAATTGACGCGTTAAGCCAGCCCGCATAGCGTTCTTTAACTTAATTCAGTTCGGGAGCATATCGTGGCAACGAGCGTAGAAGCGTTTATTACATCATTGGACAACCGTATTGATGGCATTATTGACGCCTGCACCATGTGTGGTCGCTGCGCCGAAGTTTGCCCTACGCCTGCCGTGCTTGAGATTGAAGAGACCGCACCAGAAGCTTTGGCAACAGGCGTGATCGACATTCTAAAAGGTGCGCCGCATGACGAAGATGCCGAAGCTTGGGCGCGTGCGTGTTGTGGCACCGGGCATTGTATCGATGTCTGTGCTGAAGGTATTAACCCACGCTTTATGTTGACCATGGCACGTCGCCGTTTGAACGAGCGTGCGGATATTAAGCCGCGCCGGGACACGGGACGCGAGATGTTTCAATGGATGAGCCGGGGTGTTCGGATGTTGTCGCGGCTGCAAATGCCAACGGATGTTCTGGCACGCCTTAACCCGCCAATGAAACGCGCCACGTCGGAACAAAAGCTTGAGATCATTTTTTATACGGGCTGTAATTTGCTCAAGACACCGCATATCGGATTGCTGTGCCTTGATGTGTTGGACCGCTTGAATGTTCGCTATGAAGTTTATGGTGGGCCAGGGAATTGTTGTGGCGTGTTGCAGTTTCGTCTGGGGGATACAGAAAACGCCGGACGTCAGGCGATAAAAACCGTAGAGAGATTTCAGGAAACTGGCGCTGCGGAAGTGCTGGCTTGGTGTCCGACCTGTCATATTCAGTTTGGTGAAATCGCGATGCCATCGATGGAACCATCCAAAGACCCCATATTCGATATGAATATGTTCCCGGTCTACCTGCATCGTCATTTAGATAAACTCAAAGTATTCATGACAACGCCTGTGAAGAAAAAGGTCGCCCTGTTTGAGTTCCCGGGATCTCTTGGTGTGACCGAAGCTGTGACATCTGTGCTGTCAGCAATCCCTGGCATTGAAGTTGTTGATCTTGGCCTGAAGCGGGCTGGATATCAGTTGTCCGCATTGGAGACGATGCCAGAATATCGTGCGCGGACTGTTATTGAAATCTTTCAAGCGGCTGAAGAGCAAGGCGTTGATAGTGTCTGTAGTGTGTTTCACGCGGATCACCGCGAGCTTGTGTCGCATGACAAAGCATGGCCGTTCGATATCATTAATTACATGGATTTGATTGGTGAAAGCCTTGGCATCGTCGAAGAAGATATCTTCAAGCGCTTAAAGACAATGCAGGACGTTGACGCCATCGTCGCATCATCCGCGGATACAATTGCCGAACACGGCATGGACTTGGATGAAGCCCGCGATGCCGTCATGACATATATTCTTGAAGAGCAACACGTCCCGATTGACCGGGCTGCGCAGGCTAAGCTCAGCTGAGCGACAACGTTTTCTGTGTGTACTTGAATGCGTCTTCGATACCGCTCACCGTCACACATTCAGGCATGGCCGGGCGATCAATCATTATGACTTCGATGCCAAGCGCTCGGGCCGCCTGAATTTTGGCGACCGTCCCATCGCCGCCAGCATTCTTTGAGACCATCAGATCGATCCCGAGTAATCGGTACAACGCGATCTCATCATCTTTTTTATAAGGCGGGGTGCCGATAATGATCTCTGCATCTTGAATAGGTAAGGCATTCTTGGGCGTTTCAATCAGGCGCACGAACAGCTTTGTTGTGATAATAGGCGTGAACGCAGCGACGTCATTGATGCCGGTCGTCACTAGGCACGCGTCCGAGCGCCGGGAAATTTCATGAACAGCTTCATTGATGTCAGAAACATGAACCCAACGATCGTTATCTTCTTTCTGCCAAGGGGGACGTGACAGCATGATATGTGGCGTGTCTGTCGCGTGCGCGGCTTCAATGGCATACGCTGAAATTTTTGTAGCATAGGGATGCGTCGCATCAATAAGTAAATCAGGTTTGACGTTGCGCAGATATGTCGTCAGGCCATCAACGCCGCCAAAACCACCTTCCCGGATACCGCCTTTGGGTAATCTGGGGTTTGCGGTCCGACCGGCTAATGAGGTTACGACACACAGGGTCTTTCCATACGTATCAACCAATAAATTGGCGAGTTTACGGGCTTCTGTTGTACCGCCCAAAATGACAACTTTTTTAGGCATCGCTGGTCCCAACGCGAACGCCTTGGCGGTTATAAATGATAATCATGATATCCGTTTCTCCCCCCAATGAAGCCATTGCCGTTTCGCGTGCACCTTTTGCAATTGCATTGGCTAAGGGGACACCTGCGGCCTGACAAATCTCAAGGGCCTGCATTGCGGTATTTGCGGTCGAGATTTCTGCTGCAGTTTCCTTGAGTGCGCCATGAGCTTTGGCAGTGTACGCCAGCTTTTCCATATCAACGCTTGAGCGTTTGGAGTGTAGATCAAGATGCCCTTGCGCCAGTTTGGTCAATTTTGCGAACCCGCCGGCAATTGTCAGTTTTGGCGTGGGGTGGCGGCGAATATATTTGAGTAGACCGCCCGCGAAGTCGCCCATGTCGATAAAAGCTTGTTCAGGCAAGTCGGAAAATTCACGCATCGCTGCGGCTTCGGACGTTGATCCGGTCGCGGCGATCAATTGTGTGATGCCTTGCAGGTTGGCAACATCAACGCCCCGGTGGATCGAATTGATCCATGACGCACATGAAAAGGGGATCACAATACCCGTGGTGCCAAGGACACTTAGCCCACCTTTTATGCCGAGTCGCCCGTTCATTGTCTTTTCAGCGAGCTTTTGCCCGCCCGGGATCGAAATGATGACAGTCAGGTCGCAGGTTGCATCAAGGTCTTCGGCGACGGCTATTAATGCATCTGTGATGATAGCGCGGGGGCCGGGATTAATCGCAGGCTCACCAACGGGTACAGGTAATCCCGGCAGTGTTACGGTGCCGACACCATCGCCAGCTTGAAACGAAATGCCACGCCCATCGGTCTTGAGCACGATATCAACGATAATCTCAGCACCATGAGTGACATCCGGGTCATCGCCAGCGTCTTTAATGATGCTCGCACGCCAACCGGCTTCGGTTTGCTCACACGTTGCCAGACTAAATTCGGGCGTTTCACCTTTTGGCAACTGGATACGTACTGACTTTTGAGCATGTTCGGTGAGGAGGGAACGAAAAGCAGCAGCGCCAGCGCCAGCGGCACACGCACCTGTGGTCCAGCCACGGCGTAACTCACCTTCAGGTTTTCGTGCGGGGGGTGCTACATTCATGTTTATAGTTTACGCAGAGACTGGGGTGGACGCCAATGCTCAGGTTAATGCGGGAAGTCTTGATGAAATGCTGCATTATCCTATGATTAGGCTTCGACGCGCTTATCATGTGAGGCGACAATGGCAGACGATAAATCAGACAATAAGACACCAAAGGCAAAGGCGAAGACTAAGCCCGAGCTGAAAGCGGATAAACTGCTTGATGGAGGCCCTAAAGCAGCTGCACCAGCACCAAAAAGAAAGTCAGGTGGGAAATTACTCATCTTCCTTGTATGTGTTTTGGTTCTTGCCTTTGTGATCGTTCTCGCAGGGTCAGAATACTTCGCCAAACGGGGCGCTGAAGACACGTCGACATCAACTTCCAGTGGCCCAACTGTTGGTGGCCCCTTCGAGTTGGTGAACCATAAGGGTGAGGTCGTAACAGAGAAAACCTTCATGGGTGGTTATATGATGGTCTTCTTTGGCTATACATATTGCCCCGATGTCTGCCCAACAATCTTAAGCGACATTGCGACAACGTTGGATATCCTTGGTGACGAGAAGGGCGGCAAAATCACACCGGTTATGATCAGTGTTGATCCCGCTCGTGATACACCCGAGCATCTGTTAGAATATGTGTCGTTTTTCCACCCTCGTACTGTTGGTTTAACAGGGACCGAGGAACAGATTAAGGTGGCGGCTCGTGCGTACCGGGTCTATTACAGCATCAATAAGCCTCAAAGTGATGATCCGCTGGATTATTTGGTCGACCATACATCCATCGTGTATTTGATGGGGCCTGATGGAAAGCTGGTCACGCATTTCTCACATGGCACAACGCCAGAAGTGATTGCCGAGAGGCTCGGAAAGATTCTGTGACAACACGTACTTTGACCGGTTTACCGGGGAGTGGCTTGATCATTGCCGCCCCTTCGTCGGGAAGTGGAAAAACCCTTATTACCTTGGGCTTGCTTCGACATCTCCGTGATGCAGGCATCGATATTATCTCAGCAAAAACCGGGCCTGATTATATTGATCCCGCATTTCATGCTGCGGCAACCAGTCGCCCATGTCGCAATCTCGATCCATGGGCCATGCGCGATCACACGTTGGCGGAACTCGCAGGCGATATGGCGGCGAATGCAGATGATATTATCTGTGAAGGCGTCATGGGCCTTTTTGATGGGGCAACGCAAAGTGGCGATAGCTCGGATGGCTCTACAGCAGCTTTGGCTGAAATCACAGGCTGGCCGGTTATACTTGTCATAGACGCGTCTAAGCAGGCGGCGAGTGCCGCGGTTATTGCCAAGGGTTTTGCAGATCACCGTAAGAATGTCGATGTTGCAGGTGTGATCTTCAATAAAGTCGGTGGTCCGCGTCACGTTGAAATTCTGGAACAAGCGATGGCCCGCATCGCACCTGATACTCGTGTCTTCGGGGTACTCCCTCGTAATGATGACCTGCAATTACCATCAAGGCATCTGGGCCTGGTGCAAGCGCGTGAACATAATAATCTTGAGACGTTTTTAGATAAAGCAGCAGCGTGGGTTGGCGAGCATCTTGATATCGCTGCGATGCGTCGCACGATGCGCCCATGGCCTGTGCGCCCGAAATCTGATGCGCCGGTTTTGATACCGCCATTGGGCCAGCGGATTGCGGTTGCTAAGGATGATGCCTTCGCATTTGCCTACTCTGCGACGATTGATGGGTGGCGTGCTGCTGGGGCCGAGATCAGTTTCTTTTCACCGCTGACCAATCAAGCGCCTGATGTTCGCGCTGATGCGATTTACCTGCCTGGCGGATATCCTGAACTTTATGCTGGAAGGCTGGCGGCAAACTGGGATTTCCTCGAAGGCTTACAACAAGCGGCTGATAAATTGAAAGCGATCTTTGGCGAATGTGGCGGGTACATGGTGCTGGGGCATGGCTTGACGGATGCTGACGGCCGACGTCATCCAATGGCATGCTTGCTGCCGCTAGAGACAAGCTTTGCCGCCCGCAAATTACATATTGGGTATCGTCGCGCTGTACTGGCCAAGGCAGGGCCATTGGGGGGCGCACGCACACGTTTTCGAGGTCACGAATTCCATTTCGCGTCTGTGATCGAAGAAGGGCCAGGCCTTCCCCTATTCAGATGCGAAGATGCGAGTGGGCGCGAGCTTGGCCAAATGGGTCTGGCCGATCGCCGTGTCGTTGGTTCGTTCATTCATTTAATCGATCTAGAAGCGCCTGAAGGCACTTAATCATTGCACCAACGGGTGCGGCACATTAGCTAAAGTATGATGATCTAATTTAAGGTAGCAGTATGCTTGGTTTGGGTAAGAAAAAGAAAAAGTCAGATGAACCGCCCTTTTGGAAGCGGAAAGCGCTGCATGAGATGTCGAGCAAGGAGTGGGAATCTCTTTGTGATGGGTGTGGAAAGTGTTGCTTGAACAAGCTCGAACATGAAACGACCGGTGAAATTCTCTACACTGATGTCGCGTGTCGTTTGCTTGATCTTGGGACATGCCGATGCACCAGCTATGAAGATCGGCAACGGTTTGTACCTGATTGCCGCAGGCTAACGCCGCAAAATGTTGGGACGATCCCCTGGTTACCGACGACGTGTGCCTATCGGCAATTATCAGAAGGCAAGGATCTGGAATGGTGGCACCCGCTTGTATCGGGCACCACAGATACGGTCTTGGCCGCAGGTATTTCTGTATACGGACGGATTGTTTCTGAACGCAATACAGATGATTTTGAAAGTCATATAGTAAGCTGGCCTAAATAGCCCAGCCAATTAATGGAGGACGAACACTTGAGCAATTCACCTTATAAGGGCGTGTTTAGTGCTGTTGTTACCGCGTTAAACGAAGACAAGTCACCAGACCTGGATACGATGGCAGCACATTGTAAGTATTTGCTGGCGAATGGCTGTGACGGCCTCGCGGTACTGGGGACAACGGGTGAAGCAAACTCATTTGGTCTCAAGGAAAGAATTGCCATCATCGAAGGTTTGGTTGAGCGCGGTGTGCCGGGCGACGTCATGATGCCGGGTACAGGATGTTGCGCAGCAATTGATACGGTCAACCTGACGCAGGCTGCGTTGAATGCCGGCGCAAAGGGCGTGCTCATGCTGCCGCCATTCTATTACAAGAATATGTCTGATAAGGGCTTGTTCGATGCGTTTGATGAAGTGATCGACAAGATTGCTGATGATCGCCTCAAGATTTACCTTTATCATTTCCCGCAAATGTCTGGCGTGCCGATCACTTACGGTTTGATCGAAATGCTGCTGAAAGCCTATTCAACAGTTGTTGTTGGTCAAAAGGACAGCTCGGGCGTATTTGAGAACATGGCCGGTGTTGCAGAAGAATTCCCAGGCTTCGCGAGTTTCTCAGGTGCTGACGATCTGATGTTGCCATTGCTGCGCAAAGGTGGCGCCGGATGTATCACAGCAGCTGCCAACGTTTCATCAAGCTTGAACGGCGCTGTTTATAATGGCTGGGTTGCTGATGGTGACACACCAGAGATCGAGGCTGCACATGAGAAACTGTCAGCGGTTCGTGCGGCTGTTTCCGGATTCCCACTGCCGCCAGCTTTGAAGGCACTTACGGCACGCAACACGGGGAATGCAGGTTGGAATAACTTACGCGCACCGTTCGTGCCATTGTCGGACAGTGACCGTGATGCATTGTTCGCTAAATTTGATGCCGCTGGCGCACCGATGCCAGCTGCGTCGTAAGGCCAGCGTTGGCAGCCCGTCATACCGTAAAGGACTTAAGTTTCGAGCTCGACGGTCGTGATGTGCCGATATCGCTAAGGCGTAATCGCCAGGCCCGCAGGATTATCCTGCGTATCGATCCGAAGACGGATGGGGTCAAATTAACGCTGCCATGGCATGCGTCGGTGTCAGAAGCTTTGGGTTTTCTCGAAGCTCAGAAAGACTGGCTCCGACGGCGTCTGGACAAGCTCCCGGACCGGGTCGCGCTTGAAGATGGTGCGACGATTTCAATTATTGGGGTTGATCATACCATTCGTCACAGACCGGACGCCCGGCGAGGTGTCTGGATTGAAGACGATGAGATCCATGTCTCAGGTGATGCTGAGCATCTAGCCCGAAGGCTGGGTGATTGGCTCCGTAAAGAAGCCAAGTCACGCCTGACAATGCGCGCGGAAGAAAAAGCCGAAATTCTGGACGTAAAAATTGGCCGTGTCACCGTGCGTGATACCACATCGCGTTGGGGGTCATGTGCGCACGATGGCTCGCTCAACTTTTCATGGCGGATGATCATGACGCCTGAGTTCGTCTTTGATTTTATCGTCGCCCACGAGGTCGCGCATATTATTGAGCGTAACCACGGGCCGAACTTTCACGCACTGGTCGATACGTTGACCGATAAAGCGGATCAAGCCGAAGCATGGCTCAATGCCTATGGTTCAGGCCTACACAGGGTGGGCTGATCATGCATCATCAAATACGTCTTACGATCAGTACGCATGGCCAAGGTTTATATGAGATCACACGCAACGTTCAGGATTTTTGTCAGAACAATTTAGTGATCACTGGAATGCTGACGATCTTTTGCCAGCACACCTCGGCGTCATTGACCATTCAAGAAAATGCCGATCCCGACGTCATTCTGGACCTCAATGATTTTTCAAAAAAATAGTATCAGAAGACCCATTGCACTATCGCCACACTGCCGAAGGGCCTGATGATATACCTGCACATATCCGCAGTGCGCTCACCGATGTTTTGTTATCGGTACTGGTCAGCGAGGGCCGCGCGATGCTCGGCACATGGCAGGGCGTGTATTTATTTGAGCACCGCACACGCCCGCATACGCGGCACGTTGTCTTGCATGTGGACGGCAGTTAGATCTTATCGATAATAATCGCGGCTTGCTTGGTGACGATACCAAACGCGATGTAATGGTATTGCCAACCGTACTTGGCGACCGCCTCGGTAAAAGCTTTGAACTCGTCATCGCGCCATGTCGGATTGATCAGATATTCATCAAAAACCAATACGGTGCCCGGCTTAATACGGGGGGCAAGCGCATCCAGTACGGTGACTGTTGAGGCATAGATATCGCAATCGATATTACAAAACCTTATGTCACCTGGATGAGAGCCCAGAAATGCACCTAAAGTGTCTTCGAACAATCCTTCGTGCAGCGTCACGTTTTCTGGCACAGCCGGAAGCGCGCCTCCGGTTGTGTAAACGCCTTCAGGTTCACCACCCCATGCGGACGGTAATCCACGAAACGAATCGAACCCATGGATTGCCTGGCTGCAGTGTTGGGCAATATGACGTATCGACAAACCATGACGAACGCCAAATTCGAGTGCCAGTCCCTCCAATAAAGCTTTGCTGAGCGCATGCTCTAACAAGGCAAAGGGATCGTGAATGATTTCGGTATCCAGCATCGAATGACTTTTGACATAGGTCCAACTGTCCAACCACGCATCCGTGGTTTGATCATCGCCGGGTAATTTCTCAAACAACGACTGTGCATCGCTGCCAATCATTTCGGTGGCGACGGCATGGTAAAAGCGTGCCATATCCTGATCAGGATCAACGGCAATCGCTTGGCTAAGTGCATGAATGGCCGAGTCCAGGCCCGGGGGCAGCATTTCGGTCAGGCCCTTATTGCAAAGGGCATCCGCGTGCGCTGGGTTATGCTCAATGGCTTTTTCGTAGCTCAATAATGCCTCGTCAAAGCGCCCGGATTCACGGTGCGCATTGCCCAAATTATAATGTGCGTCGGCGAATTTTGGATCGAGTTCGAGCGCTGTTTGGCAATGCGTAATGGCTTCATCAAATAAACCTAGCTCAGACAACGTTGTTGCAAGGTTAGAATGGGCTTGCACGAGATCGGGGGCGCATTTGAGTGCATCGCGGTAGGCTAGGACGGCGCTGGGTTTGTCATCTGATGCGCGAAGGGTATTGCCTAAGTTGTAGTGATGATGCGCCGCTTGTGGATCGTGTTTGATGGCCGTCCTGAAGGCAAATGCCGCCTCGCCGTAGCGTTCCATCGCTTGCAGGGCCGTGCCTTTGTTGCCAAAAGCCTCCGCCGCATCCGGGGCGATATGGATAACGCGTTCAATATAGATAAGCGCATCTTCCGGGCGGCCTTCTTGTAATCGCAACACGGACAATAAATGCAGGGCATCCAGGTTATCTGGCTGTTCCTCAATTACGCCTAAGTATCCTTGCTCGGCCTGCTCGTGTTCTCCCGCCTGATGATGGGCGAGGGCTTGGCGGAGCGCAGGTGGCATATCGAGATCAGTCATGACATGACTATACCCAAGGATTTCCGCATCGAAAACCTTGCCGTGGCGACTCTATGAGTGATTATCTCTTCTCTTTGGTATAAATGATCTGACTATGGCAAAACGTCGAACACGAAAATCAGAACAGCGCTTAGATGAAGTCCGCCGTGCATTAGCTGAGGGTCGTGCGCAGGATGCCTGGTCATCCGCACGAAACCTGCTCGCTAGCAATAAACCGGATGCACGCGTTCTTAGTCTCGCCGGTGCCGCGGCTTTTCAGATCGGTGATGTAGAACAGGCGCGAGACTTGTTAACCGATGCCGTGAAGATGTCTCCTAAAGATCCTCATATTCAGATGAACCTTGGTAATGTCTT
The DNA here is from genome assembly GCA_002389385.1 of Rhodospirillaceae bacterium UBA4468. Lineage (GTDB taxonomy): Bacteria > Pseudomonadota > Alphaproteobacteria > Rhodospirillales > Casp-alpha2 > UBA4479. The sequence continues at coordinate 50,952 of DGOK01000036.1, forward strand.
GGGTCAATTATCTGATCAAAGCGGTGCATTCGCTGCTTATCAGAAATCGCATGATCTGGCACCTGAGTATGCTGAACCCGCATTTAATGCAGGTGTGCTGTTTGCAGATAAAGATGAGCACATCAATGCTGCAATCTGGTTCGCTAAGGCGCTTGAACGTGACAACACACATGTTGCAGCTTCGGTTGGACTTGGGGAAGCGTTCAAGAATGCGGGTAATCTTTCAGAATCAAAGCGTGTGCTCGAGGCTCTTGTCTCATCAAGGCCCGAAGACCCCATTGCCCACACGAACCTGGCGGCAACGCTTAGTGCGTTGGGTGATGACGTGGCCGCAAAGGAGGTGGCCGCGCGTGCTGTGAAACTCGATCCGGGTTTGGCTGCGGCGCATTATAATTTGGGCGTTGCTGAACAGGCTGTGGGTGAAGATGCGCGGGCGGCGGGGTGTTACCGATATGCGCTGGCGCTAGAGCCGATGAACGCCGCCGCTGCGCTTAATCTTGGCGAGGCCTGTTTGAAGTCGAATGACCCGGTGGCTGCAGAAACCGCGTTCAGGCGTGCGCTTGATATTGATCCAGGTTTTGCAATGGCGGCTGTTAACCTCGCTGATCTCAGTCTACATGACGGGCGTCCTCAGGATGCGTTGAACGCCATCGATCAGTTCCTTGTGCAAAACCCCGGGCAGCCAAGCGCACTCGCATTCAAGGCGTTCGCACTCCGTGATGCATGGGAGATACAGAAAGCCCGGGAACTTGATAATGCCGATCGGTTTATTTTTGATAATCCCGTCGTGCATCCAGATGGCTATGAGGATATCGCGGCATTTAATCAGGCGTTAGCAGCCCACGTTACCGCTCACCCTTCATTGACCGTTGCACCAAAGGCGCACGCGACAGTCGCTGGGCAGCATTCAGGGGAATTGCTGGGCGGTGAACTTGGACCCATTAAAGATTTCAGCGATATTGTAATGGCCGGTTTTAATACATACCGGCGTCGGTTTATTGGCGAGCCCGCACACCCGTTCCTGGATGTATGTCCCAAGGATGTACGTCTTTCGATCTGGGGCGTTGTGATGCATGAGGCTGGCCATCAAGTGCCGCACATACATCCTTCTGCGTGGTTGTCTGGTGTGTATTACGTTGAGGTGCCTGAAAACGTGACCGAAGACGATCCTGCCCATGAAGGATGGATCGAGTTTGGGCATCCGCCCGAAGATATACATGCACAACATACCCCCGACGTCGCATTAATGTGCCCGTCGCCCGGCCGTATGATTTTATTTCCAAGTCATTTCTATCATAGAACCATCCCATTAAAGACAGAGCGTCGACGTATATCGATCGCATTTGATATTGTGCCGTCGATATTGATTGAATAACGGGTTTGGGTGACGACGCGTTTATTCCACTACTTGATAAGTAATCGATAGGATTTTTCATATCCTTCGTCTTTAAATCTATTTTTGAATTCGCTATGGTCCGAGCACCTTATTCCTATATTTGAACGGACCTGCAATGGACGATACAGAACTCGAAAAGTACGAACGTTTGGTGGCTGTACGCCGACTACGTGTGTCTGATTATCCTGCCGTCCTTAAAGTTCAAACGGATGTCTTTAAAACCATTGAGCCTTGGAGCCGTCCTCAATTCTTAAGTCAGCTACGTTCATTCCCGGAAGGATAGCTTGGCGTCGAAGTCGAAGGTGAGCTTGTTGCGATTTCATCGTCGTTGTTGATCTCAGGGCATGTCGCATCGAGTGCGCATGATTTTGATACGGTTACGGACGATGGCTATATCCGTAACCACCGCGAAGGAGGTGAATATCTTTACGGGATAGATATTGCCGTATCGCGTGAATATCAGGGTTATAAACTGGCGCGGCGCCTGTACGAAGCCAGGAAGGAACTTGTTGTCGAACATAACCTCAAGGGGATTGTCATTGGGGGGCGTATCCCTGGTTATCAGGAGCATTCGAACGAGCTGAGCGCCGATGAGTATGTTGAAAAAGTAGTTCAGCGTGAACTGGATGACCCGGTACTGGTTGCCCAACTTGCAAACGGGTTCGAAATTATTCGTGTTATCAAAGATTATTTGACAGAAGACGAAGAGAGTTGCGGCAACGCGGTTCTGATGATCTGGCGCAACCCTGATTTTCGTGCAGACGAAGGGGCACAGAATCACCCCGGTACCGCACGGCTATGTGTTGTGCAGTACCAGATGCATAAAATATCAGCGTTCAAAGATTTCGCTCAGCAGTACGAACATTTTGTCGGTACTGCATCCGAGTATCGATCCGATTTTTGTATTTTTCCGGAACTGTTGACGACGCAATTATTTTCAATGCTGCCATCAAAACGTCCTCAGGATGCCGCGCGCGCATTGAATGATTATACTGAACAATATCTCGAGTTATTTAACGAGCTGTCGATCCGCTACAACGTTAATATTATTGGTGGCTCGCACCTGATCATTGAAGAAGAAAAACTTTATAACGTTGCGTACCTGTTCCGCCGAGATGGCACGATTGAGAAACAGTATAAAATCCACGTCACGCCGAGCGAAGAAAAATGGTGGGGTGTTGCAGGGGGTGAGCGTGTGCAGGTCTTTGTTACGGACCGGGGTAAGATCGCTATTCTCATCTGCTACGATATTGAATTCCCGGAACTGGCGCGGATCGCCGCAGAAAAGGGCGCGAATATTATCTTCGTTCCTTATAACACGGACATGCGGTCCGGGCATCTCAGGGTTAGTTATTGCGCGCATGCACGGGCCATTGAAAACCATGTGTACGTTGCGTTGGCGGGGGCATGTGGAAACTTGCCGCATACCCAGACGGCAGAAATTCACTATGCGCAATCTGGCATCTATACGTCGTCAGTTATCTCATTCGACCGGGAAGCTGTGGCGGCGGAATGCACACCGAACGCGGAAATGGTGCTGATCCATGACATCGATCTCGACAAACTCATTCATCACAAGCACTTCGGCACGGTAAGGAACTGGATTGATCGCCGAACCGATCTCTATACAGTCGAATACGATGATGGTACCGAGAAGGTAACGGTTTAAGGTTTAATCTCCTCCCCCTCTCCCTCTGGGAGAGGTTCGGGGTGAGGGTTTTAAGCCTTAAACAACGTTCCTCGGTGATCCAGCAACGTATGCATCAATGTTGTCGACCATCTGATCTGCCAGGCCTTGGATGGTTTCTATGCTAGCCCACGCAACATGTGGCGTCAGGATGAAATTCGGGTGGTCCATGACTTCAAGGAATGGGTGGTCATCGGGGATTGGCTCAGTTGTCACCACATCGAATGCAGCGCCGGCGATTTTGTCTGCCTTTAACGCATCGACCAATGCACGTTCATCGACCAGGCCGCCCCGGGCTGTATTAAGCACCAATGGACGTTTCTTCATCTGGTCAAATTCGGCTGGGCCTAAAAGATTTCGTGTGCTGTCTGTTAATGGACAGTGCATCGTGATGACATCGCTTTCGGACAAGATACGCTCAAACGGCGTATAAAGCGGGCCCATGCCGTCGACGCCTTTGTAGGTTGAGAAACGCACCTCCATGCCAAAGGCTTCACCAAGCTTGGCGACGGATTTCCCAAGCACACCATCACCAATGATGCCGAGGACTTTGCCCTTTAAATCGAAAATCGGGTAATCGAAATAACAGAACTGTGCGGCTTCGCCCCAACGACCTTTGGCAACCGAGTCATGGTATGGACGGATCGACCGGCTCAATGACAGCATCAAGCCCATGGTGTGCTCGGGCACGGTGGCAATCGCATAACCACGAATATTCGAAACGATAATGCCGCGCTCTTTGCAGACGTTCAGATCAATGTTGTCTGTGCCCGTTGCAGCGACTGCGATCATTTTTAGCTTGGGTAACTGTGCCAACGTTTCTGCGCGCATGGGAACTTTGTTGAGGATGATGATGTCGGCATCCTTTGCACGCTCGACAGCTTGATCGGCGGTTGTTCGTGCGAACGTCTCAAGTGAATGGGGAAACGCGGGCGGGCGCACCGTGACGGCGTCAGGAAATGTCGCCTGATCTAGAAATACGATATGCTTTGATGTGTTCGTGTCTTGATGTGCATCGCTCATTGTTCTCTCTCCCCGGTTTGATGTGGATACACTAAATCAGGTTGATGAAATGATCCAGCATTGGACATTGTCGATGTGGGCTCGTACCGTTGCCGAACCATGAAATGACAATGACGACTATAAAAGGAAATTTGAGAATGCTATACGATCACCGCACCTATATTTGCCGCCCGGGAACGATTAAGAAGCACCTTGAGCTCTATAAAGCACATGGCATGGAACCCCAAACACGTAATCTTGGCCAGCCGCTGATGTATGCGACAACTGAGACTGGAAATCCAAACGCTTATATTCATATTTGGGCCTACAAAGATGCAGCGGATCGGGCAACAAGACGTGCTGCGATGCAGGCTGATCCTGATTGGCAGGAATATCTTCGCATTAGCGCCGAAGCTGGATATTTGGAATCTCAATTAAATACACTTTTGACGCCTGTAGATTTTTTTAAATCATAGGCAGGTACTTGCCTGTTGAGGGTTGGATTCCGTAAATTATGCAACTTGGTGCAGGATTATGTAGGAGGTGTGTGTTGAAAAGTTATTTGGGTGTTATTGCGATTATATCGATACTTTTTGGCACGTCTGCATGTTCAAATCCAAAATCAGCAGAGATTGTTGCGTCGTCGCCAACGGCAATTACGATTACGACGTTCAGATTTACGGAACCAACCGCTCTGGCCGAGGCTCATTGCGCCAAACATGGGCGTAAAGCCGTTGTTCAAGGCAGTTCAAAGCTTGGAAACGTGGGGTACAGAACGATGTGGGGGTATGAATGTGTTGAGAAATGATCTGCGTTGCGGATCATTGCGTAGATAAATCATCTGCAATTCTCAATGGACATATCTTATAATGAGCGATAGCGCCCCTACGATTGTTTGGTTTCGCGCCGACCTGCGGGTTGCAGATAATCCCGCCCTTTTTGAAGCAAGCCGTGGCGATAAGCCTGTTATCGGGCTTTATATCCTTGATGATGAAACCCCCGGTGAGTGGCGTATAGGCGGGGCTGCCAAATGGTGGCTTCACCATTCCCTGGTCACACTTGAGCAATCACTTGCTAAGATTGGCGGGGCTTTGGTTCTGCGCCAAGGCAACGCGGCTGACATTTTGGCTGAGGTTGTCCGTGAAACGAATGCGGGCAAAGTTTATTGGAACAGGTGCTACGAGCCGTTCACGATCAAGCGCGACAAAGGCATCAAAGAAACGCTTGTTGATCAAGGGGTTGAGGCAAAAAGCTTCAATGGCTCGTTGTTGTTCGAGCCTTGGACAATAGAGACCAAGGCAGGCGGCTTTTATAAGGTCTATACCCGGTATTGGCTCACGTGCCGGGACAAGGGAACGCCTGCACCCCCTTTGGATGCGCCAACGCATCTGACAAAATTTGAAGGCGATGTGAAATCGGACACGCTGGATGATTGGGCATTGCTTCCGACATCGCCAGACTGGGCTGAAGGACTTCGTGACCGTTGGACACCGGGCGAATCTGGTGCCATGGAACGCCTGGACACGTTCTTGGATACGGGCGCCGAGGACTATGATAACTTGCGGAACTTCCCGGCGATCCCCGCAACATCAAACATATCGCCGCATCTTCATATCGGTGATATCAGCCCGCGTCAGATTTGGAAAATCACCGTGGACCGGCTTGGCTGGACCAAGGAAACAGAGAAGTTTTTGAAAGAAATTGTCTGGCGCGAATTTGCGTATCACGTATTTTATTATTTACCAGAGATTCCTGAACAGCCGATGCATAAACGGTTTGATGCGTTTCCGTGGCGTGAAGATACTGCTGCATTAGTCGCATGGCAGACTGGACAAACCGGATATCCGATGGTGGATGCAGGGATGCGCGAACTTTGGCAAACCGGCCACATGCACAACCGCGTCCGTATGATCACGGCATCATTTTTAGTGAAGCATCTTTTGTTGCCCTGGCAGCAAGGTGAAGCGTGGTTCTGGGATACGCTGGTAGATGCGGACCTTGCTGTGAACGCGTTTAGCTGGCAATGGGTTGCAGGTTGCGGGGCAGATGCCGCCCCATATTTTCGTATCTTTAATCCGATCACACAGGGGCAGAAGTTTGATCCTGACGGCACGTATATTCGCACCTACGTGCCCGAGATCGCTGACTTGCCAGATAAATATCTGCATACACCCTGGGCTGCGCCAGATGATGTCCTGCACGATGCTGGCGTCATAATGGATGAGACATATCCGCGTCCAATCATCGACCATAAAATGGCGCGTGAACGTGCGCTGGAAGCTTTTAAAGCATTACCGAAGAATACAGTCGACTAGTTAATAATGAGGGTGACGTAACCTTCGACGGCTAAAAGAGATCAGCCGACAATAGTGAAGCTGATGGCCAAAATCGGCTGACTGCGCACCCGATCAAATGGGACTTTTTTAGATACTTTCGGGGTCAGCGTGTGCTCGGGGACCTTGTCGCCACGTCGACGTTTGATGGTTTTAATGGTCTCTCGTTCGACGTCTTCAAAGCCCATGCGGAGTGCCACGAATTCAAGGTAGAACGGGACGACGACGCCAAAGAATAAAATGACAATCCCTGCAAGCCCAAACCATGGCACGTACCCATCCTTGAAAGCGCCACTGAGAAATGTTCCGCATAGCACGAACCCGGCACCATTGATGCCGACGAGAAGATGAACCAACCGTCTGCGTTTATCGCGATCAATCATGAACGTCAGGCTTTCGCATGACCAAGGTCGCCCAGTCGTTCAAGCACCATTGACGCACAAAAACCAACCCATAGGCGCGGTGCTGTGACACAACCCAAGCGGCGTCGCGCTCGAGAAGGCCGGACAAGATAACGGTGCCACCAGGAGCCAAACTTGCAGCGGTATCTGCTGCCATTCCAATTAGAGGCCGGGCCAAAACGTTGGCGACGATTAAATCAAAAGGTGCTGCGCCACGTACAACATTGCTTCGATAGCCAACACTTGTTGCAATGTTAACGCGGCCTAGAAGTTTATTGTCGATAGCATTTTGCTTTGTGACACGGACAGCTTCCGGATCAATATCAACGGCCAGAACTTTTGCAGGCCAAAGTTTGGCAATGGCAAAAGCCAGAATTCCAGATCCACAACCCAGATCAAGCGCACGCCCGACGCGTTGCGATTTGGCGACATCAGCTAATGCTTGAAGGCAGGTTCCCGTTGTCGGATGAGTACCTGATCCAAATGCTGTCCCCGCATCAATTTTAAAGGCGATGCTTGCAGGGGGCGGTGCATCTTCAAAGTGGCTTGGATAAATAAAGAACCGCCCAATTCGAAGCGGTTCAAATGCAGCCAAATTATCAGCCAGCCAGTCACGGGGTGACAAAAATTCAATAGTCAGAGAAGGAAGTTCAATGCCTGTCGCCTGTGCAGCCATAGCAAGACCACCTTCGATTGCAGTCTGGTCCGGTTCGACATCTGTATAGCCTTCGATCCGCCAAGGCGTGGTCTCATAACCGAATGATGTGACGGCGGCACAAACGCCTTCGAATGCCGCTTCGAAACCAGCAACGGCGTGTTCAGGGACGGTGACTTCAAGACGCCAAAGGGGGGTGGGTAGAAATGATGGGATCATGCGAGTAACACAAAGCTCGCCATGACGCGCTTTTGTCCGGCCTTTTCGAAATCGATTTCGAGTTTGTCGCCATCAATAGTCAGGACGCGACCATAGCCAAACTTTTGGTGGAAGATACGTGTGCCAACACCAAGACCTTCGCCATCACCCTCGGGTTTAAAGCGCGGTGATTGCGTTGCCTCGACCATGCGGCGGCGGGAACGCCCGACGCCATCGACGTTCGCAAACGGATCTTCTGTTTGGTTGAGCATGCCATCACGCCTTGCATAGACGCCACTTTCAGAAAACATGTCGATATGCTCGGCGGGCAATTCATCAACAAACCGAGATGGTGTCTGACTTTGCCATTGTCCGTAGACACGGCGGTTTGCCGCGAACGACACCATGGCGCGGACACGAGCACGGGTGATTCCGACATAGGCCAATCGGCGTTCTTCTTCCAATGACGCCAACCCACCTTCATCCAATGAGCGTTGATTCGGGAACAGCCCTTCTTCCCAACCGGGTAAGAACACGGTTTGAAACTCGAGGCCTTTTGCACCGTGGAGCGTCATTATATTCACCTTGTCGATGTCGCTGCGCTCTTCGTTTTCCATAACCAGACTAACGTGTTCCAAAAACGCCCCAAGTGTCTCGAAGTCTTCGAGTGCGACAACTAATTCTTTCAAGTTGTCCAAACGTCCAGGGGCATCTGGGTCCTTTTTAGCGCGCCACATATCAATATAGCCGCTGTCTTCGAGTATCTGTTTGCAGAGTTCTGCTGGTACTTGCGTTGCAGATTGCATGCGCCAGCGATCAAACATTGCCATGATATCCGTCAAGGCTTTTCGGGCCTGTGGGCGCAGCTCGTCGGTCTCGGAGAGTGCAGTTATCGCGCGCGTTAATGAGATCCGCTCAGCGCGGGCATAAACGTGAATGACTTGCAGGCTGGTTTTGCCAATACCACGGGTTGGCGTGTTCACGATCCGCTCAAAGGCCAAGTCATCATCTGGTTGAGAGACAACGCGCAAATACGCGACAGCATCTCGGATTTCCTGACGTTCATAGAATCGTGGTCCCCCGATCACACGGTAAGGGACGCCCAGAGTGATAAAGCGTTCTTCAAATTCGCGGGTCTGAAAACCAGCACGAACCAAGACAGCCATATTGCGCAAGTTCTCGCCTTTGACTTGATAGGCCTCGATCTCTTCGCCGATTAATCGGGCCTCTGCTTCGCCGTCCCAGACACCACGCACACGAATTTTCTCACCTTCGTTTACATCGGTCCAAAGGGTTTTCCCAAGCCGTCCTTCATTAAATTTAATAAGTTCGGAAGCGGCTGCGAGAATATGTGGTGTTGAGCGATAATTACGCTCAAGGCGGACAACGCGGGCGCCCGGGAAATCTTCTTCGAAACGGAGAATGTTGCCGACTTCAGCACCGCGCCATGAATAGATCGACTGATCATCATCGCCGACACAGCAAACATTGCGATGTTCCTGGCCAAGGAGCCGTAGCCATAAGTATTGGGCAACGTTGGTGTCTTGATATTCATCGACCAGAACGTATCTGAAGCGGCGTTGATATTGTTTGAGAACCTCAGGGTTTTCCTGAAACAATTTCAAACAAAGCAATAGCAGATCACCGAAATCTACGGCGTTTAGAGTCTGCAAGCGGGCTTGATAGTCTTGGTAGAGGTCGAGCACTTTGCCATCACCATGCTCGGCATCACTGGTTGGCACTTTGTCAGGCAAGAACCCGCGATCTTTCCAGCGCTGAATAATCCCAGATATCGCACGAGGCGGATATCGCTTCTCATCGATGTCATGAACATCGAGCAATTGCTTGATTAAGCGGACTTGATCATCAGCATCCAAAATAGTGAATTTAGGTGTTAGCCCCACCAACTCTGCATTGGCCCGAAGGATACGTGCGCCAATGGCATGGAAGGTACCAACCCACCAACCTTCGACGGGGCGGCCAACAAGGTGCGAGACGCGTTCCTTCATTTCGCCCGCAGCCTTATTGGTAAAGGTCACGGCGAGCATTTCGCCCAGATTTGCGCGATTTTGCATCAGAATGTGCGCAAGGCGCGTTGTTAAAACGCGGGTTTTGCCAGTACCAGCACCGGCCAAGACGAGTACGGGGCCTTCGATAGCTTCAACGGCTTCGCGCTGGCTTTCATTGAGTCCCTGCAAATAAGGGGCTTCGCGCACGGGTTGGGTGGCGGATGGAGCAGGTTCATCGGCAAGTTCAAAAGGATCAGACATAACTTCGTTATACCATGTCGTCAGTATCTGAAAATGGACCTAATCGACATTGTGTTCTTCATGCCGAACTTTAAGCAGAGCGCGGTTATACGCGGTCATGACGTCCCGGTGATGGACGCATCCCGTGAAGACTTTAGTATGCGGATCGCGAAGAACGGCAATATGGTCTTCACCCGATTCGCGCATCACCCGCATTGCGACCCCTAAATTATCGCCTTCATTCAAGACGGGCGGGTGAGGTCGGGCAATATCAGCCGCGCGGACATGCGCACTACATTCGCTATCGAACAACGTCTCGCCGCAATCATGCAGCGTGATGGTGCCAAAAAGCTCACCTGTGGGCTGGACGACAAACAGTTCGCCCGTTGTTGAATGGCTCAATTTATCGCGGATCTCGTCTATCGGGGTCTCAACCCCAATGGTTTCAGCAGCAACGTTGGTGCCGTGATCCAGGATATGGCGAACCTTGATGGTATCCAGGACCTCGCGTTCAAAGCCGTCCTTAAGGTTGATATCTCGTCGTTTCAACATTTCAGCAAAGAACGAGCCGCCAAAGAAGTGATGAGTTATCTCTGTTGATACGACAATCGCCAGCATCACGGCGAGAGATAGTTTATAATCGCCGGTAATCTCAAAAATGATCAATGTCGTTGAAATGGGCGCGCCTAAAACTGCTGCGGCGACGGCGCCCATGCCGACAACTGTATAGACACCGACGCCTGATGCTAACTCGGGGAAGACATCTGCCGCGATCAATCCATAAGATGAACCAACAGCGGCACCCAGAACCAAAGCAGGTGAGAACACGCCACCTGAAAAACCAAATCCAAGACAAAGTGCAGTCGCAAGGACTTTTGCCAATCCAATCGCTATCAACAGTTTGATTTCAAATTGACCAAGGATGGCCCATTCAACAAACCCGTATCCGACACCCAGGACTTGCGGGAGCCAGACAGCAATAATACCCACGATGCAGCCAGCGATGGCAGGCTTAAACCAAACGGGGACCGGGATTTTTGCCGCGGCGTCCTGTGCGATAAAAATACTGCGCATCATGATGATGGCGGCAACGGCTGAGACTATTCCTAAGCCAACGAATGCGGGGAATTCCCAGAAAGATGTAATGTGGTTGTCGCCCAGAAGGAAGGCTGAGACTTCGCCAAAATGAATGTGTGATAGTGCCGTGCCTGCGACGCTGGCGACAACAATAGGGGCGAAGGTTTTTAAGGCGTACTGCCCGACGACAACTTCTGTAGCAAAAAGCGCGCCTGCGATTGGCGCATTGAAAGATGCCGATACGGCAGCGGCGACACCGCAGCCCAATAATGTGCGAGCTAACGAGCGTGATAAATGAAGGCGCCTTGCGACAAATCCTGCGAGGGATGCGCCCAAATGTACGGCGGGGCCTTCACGGCCGACAGAAGCACCTGATCCGACAGATATAATGCTGGTGATTGCTGAGATAATGCCGACCCGTGATGACATGTGCCCGGATCGCATGGCGGATGCTTCAACGACATCAGCAACGCCTTGGTTGCGGCCCCCCGGCATGAACTTCCAGGTAATCAAGCCAACAACAAGTCCACCGAGTGTGGGTGCTAAAATAAGCTTCCAGGGCTCTACGACAATTTCGTAGCGCGCCAGCATGCTGGTCGTGACGTCGAAGTAAAAAATCTCGATGGCGTCAATGGCTTCACGCAATCCAATGACAGCCATCCCGGATAAGCAACCGACGCCAAGACCCAAAACAACTAGCAAAAGGTGCTCGTTGTGGATGGTCTTTCGGAATGCAGACTGAATTTGTCCGTATGTGAATCGCGACTGCGGCATGCCGGCCCTATGCTTTTCTTGGGGCAACTTATCTTGAGCATAGGCCTGTATTCATTAAAGAAAAGGCTAACGGCGTAAAAATACACGCAGAATGTTGTTAAAGGTCGCTTTATGTCAGTTTAGAACTTCTCGGCATCCAGCGAATACCCGGCTGAACGGACTGTCCGAATGAGATCGGTTTCATTCTCGGTATTCAATGCTTTGCGTAGTCGGCGGATATGAACATCAACGGTGCGAAGTTCAACATAAATATCGCGGCCCCAAACTTTATCAAGCAGCTGTTCACGGGAGAATACGCGTCCGGGCTTTTCCAGGAATGAATGCAGTAAGCGAAATTCTGTTGGGCCAAGCTTGATGGCTGTGCCGCTCCGTGAAACACGGTGTGACACGAGGTCCATTTCAATATCAGCATATTCAAGGGTGTCACCGGCTTGTTCCGGATGTGCGCGACGGAGCACAGCTTTAATGCGGGCAGTCAATTCAGCAGGAGAAAATGGCTTTACGATATAATCATCTGCCCCGGTCTCAAGACCCCGGAGGCGGTCACTTTCTTCGCCCTTGGCCGTTAACATAATAACTGGCATGGAACGTGTTTCTGATTTTTGGCGTAACTGCCGACATACTTCGATGCCAGACACGTTAGGTAACATCCAGTCAAGAACGACCAAGTCTGGAGCTTGTGTCGCAATACTCTCAAGGCCTTCTTCTCCGTCACGTGCGATGCTGACTTCGAAGCCTTCGTTTTCAAGATTGTAGCGAAGAAGTTCGACCAGCGATGGGTCGTCTTCGATGATTAAAATGTGTGACATACTATCCATTGATCATTCTCAATTGTTATTTTTATCGCTATCATCAATCATAGTGTAGCTTGATTGATCGTCTTTTGGGCGGGTCTCGTCAGGCATTTTTCCATGTACGAGGAAGTAAACATTCTCAGCAATGTTGGTCGCATGATCGCCAATACGTTCGATGTTCTTGGCAACAAATAAAAGGTGCGTACATGCCGAGATGCTTCTGGGGTCTTCCATCATATACGTCAGCAGCTCGCGAAATAAGCTGGTGTGCAAGGCGTCTACTTCTTCATCTCGCTGGCGAACATCTTCGGCCAGGTCTGCATTACGCTGCAGGTACGCATCTAATACTGTGTTGATCATGCCCTGAACGACATCACCCATCCGGGAGATTGTTCTGGCAGGGCCAACGGGTGCTGACTGGGTAATCGCGACGGTACGTTTTGAGATATTCTTTGAGTAATCGCCAATCCGCTCAATGATGCTGGCAATACGAAGTGCTGTGATGACAACGCGAAGGTCATCGGCCATGGGTTGGCGCAATGCCAGCATGGAAATCGTATGCTGATCAACAGCGACCTCGATGGCGTCAATGCGCTTGTCATTGAGGATGACTTTTTCAGCCAATTCTGTATCGCGGCGGATCAGTCCTTTGATCGAGTCGGCGAATTGATGCTCGGCGTGTCCTCCCATTTCAGCGATCAAGTTATCGAGCTGATTGAGGTCCTCGTCGAATTTAGTAACGATATGTTCGGTAACCATTGCGAATTCCTCTGCTTAGCCGAAGCGGCCTGTAATGTAATCTTGGGTTTTTTGATCATCGGGGGTCGTGAATATTTTGCCTGTCTCACCAACTTCGACAAGATCGCCCAAGTGAAAAAATGCGGTCCGTTGTGACACGCGGGCAGCTTGCTGCATCGAGTGTGTCACAATTACGATTGAGAAGTTATTACGAAGTTCATCGATAAGCTCTTCGATCCTCGCTGTTGCAATAGGATCAAGTGCCGAGCAGGGCTCGTCCATCAAGATCACTTCCGGCTGTACGGCAATCGCACGCGCAATGCACAAACGTTGTTGCTGTCCACCAGAAAGTCCGGTGCCTGCTTCATCAAGGCGATCTTTGACTTCTTTCCAAAGCCCGGCTTTGGTCAGGCTGTCTTCAACAATCGCATCAATCTCGCTTTTTGACGTTGCGATACCGTGAATGCGTGGCCCGTAAGCCACGTTTTCAAAAATCGTTTTTGGGAACGGGTTTGGCTTTTGGAAAACCATGCCGACCCGTGCGCGCAAGTGAACAACATCGATCTCATCCGAATATACATCAATACCATCCAGTTCGATGGAGCCTGTGACACGGCAAATATCTATGGTGTCGTTCATGCGATTGAGGGATCGCAGATACGTTGATTTGCCGCACCCTGACGGGCCAATCAGAGCTGTAACTTCATACTCATGGATGTCGAGTGAGACATCAAACAATGCCTGTTTCGCACCATAAAACACATCGACGTTTTTTGTGCTGTACTTCACGCGGCGAGGCTCAGTTGTTGCATCAGGAGCCGGTGGCATCACGGTCGTCATAGAATTTGTTGTTGCTTCGGTCATTCGTTTATCTTTCTACCAACGTCGTTCGAATTTTTTACGGAGAAGAACGGCGAGTGCGTTCATGAGAATTAAGAAAGCCAAGAGCACCATAATCGCCGCAGAGGTACGGGCGACAAACGCGCGCTCAGTGCTGTCTGCCCATAAGTAAACCTGGACCGGTAATGCGGTCGCAGGGTCGGTGATGCCGCCCGGGATATCAACAATAAACGCGACCATGCCGATCATCAGCAAAGGGGCTGTTTCGCCTAGCGCTTGCGCCATGCCGATGATGGTACCGGTCAGGATGCCAGGCATTGCGAGGGGCAGAACGTGATGGCTGACCACTTGCATGCGCGATGCGCCAAGGCCGAGCGCGGCCTCGCGAATAGAAGGCGGGACGGCTTTAAGCGCGGCGCGGCTGGCAATGATGATGGTTGGGAGTGTCATCAACGCTAAAACCATGCCGCCAACAAGGGGTGCCGAGCGGGGCAGGCCAAAGAAATTGATGAATACAGCAAGGCCCAAAAGGCCGTATACGATCGATGGGACCGCGGCCAAGTTGTTGATGTTCACTTCGATGATTTGTGTGATGCGGTTCTTTGGTGCGAACTCTTCGAGGTAAACCGCCGCCGCCACACCAATCGGGAATGACAGCAATAACGTCACGATCATTGTAAAGAATGATCCAGACACCGCGCCCCAAATACCTGCGAGTTCTGGCTCACGAGAATCGGCACTTGTGAAAAACGTCGTATTAAAAGATGTCGTGATCATGCCGCGCTCTTTCAGCGTGTCATGCCAGACCATCTGTTGGTCTGATACGCGACGATCGGCATTGGCGACATCTTTATTGATGACACCTTTTTCATAGAGATCAAAATCGGATGAGACGGGGACGACGAAATTGATCCGCTGGCCAATTAAGCCAGGGTCATCGACGACAAGCTTTTGAACCTGAAAACTCGCTCCACGACTGAGCATTGAGCGTAGTTTGCGCTTATCGGCCCGACTTTTTACGTCAGGGAATTCTGTAAGGAGTGCATCAAATACGACTTTTCTATAATTGGCGCGCGCCAAAGTGCCTGGATCACGCGTCCTTGAGGGGTCGATCACGTCTTCGCTCAGTTCAATCTCGAGCTCAAGAGTTGTTTCTGTAAACGCCGGCAGACCATTGCTAATAATGGTGGTGAACAGAATGCCGACAACTGTTAAAGCCAATGCAATGGCACCAATACCATAGGCTTTGAATCGTGCTTCGGCGGCATAGCGACGCTTAAGTCCATTTTTGACAGCATCGGATGCGTGTTGTGCACGATCTTTTGATGCCTGCTTGAGCGGCGTAGGTTCATTCACTGTTGAATTAGTCATATTGCTCTCGGTACTTATTCACCACCGCCATCGCGATGATATTGAGGATCAGCGTGACACAGAAAAGTACCAGACCAAGTGCGAACGCAGCCAGTGTCTTCGCACTATCGAATTCTTGATCGCCGACCAATAAGGTCACGATCTGTACGGTTACTGTGGTGACGGCTTCAAAAGGATTGGCGGTTAGATTGGCGCCAAGGCCTGCCGCCATAACAACGATCATGGTCTCGCCAATGGCGCGTGAGATTGCGAGCATGAATGAGCCGACAATCCCCGGCAGCGCAGCGGGGAGGATCACGCGTTTGATGGTTTCTGATTTTGTCGCACCAAGACCGTATGAGCCTTCGCGGAGACTTTGTGGCACCGCATTAATGACATCATCAGATAAAGAAGACACAAACGGGATAATCATGATGCCCATGACAAGGCCCGCAGCGAGTGCGCTTTCTGATGAAATATCCAGGCCCATTAGCGACCCCTGACCGCGCAGAAATGGCGCAACAGTTAGGGCTGCGAAAAATCCATAAACGACGGTTGGGATGCCAGCTAGAATTTCGAGCAATGGTTTGACGGTGCCACGTACTTTTGGCGGTGCGTACTCAGCCATATAGATGGCGGACAAAAGGCCTATCGGGCCTGCAACACACATTGCGACCAGCGAGATGAGCAAGGTACCTGCGAAAAGAGGGATGGCGCCAAACGCGCCACTTGCGCCAACCTGATCGGCACGAAGAGCTGTTTGCGGGCTCCACTGAAGACCAAATAAAAACTCGGTCGGGGAGACTTTTTGAAAGAAGCGGTATGATTCGAAAACTAGCGATAAAACGATACCAATCGTGGTCAGGATGGCAATGGCAGAGCAAAGGATTAAAAGCACAATCAACGTTTTTTCAACAAGATTGCGGGCACGGAGTTTCGGGTTGATGCGCGTGCGTGCGTAAGAAATTCCTGTAATGCCAAGCGCTAGAACAACAACAAACTGTGCGAGGCCGCTGATCGTGGTGAGGTTGATATAATGATCTGACGCGGCGCGGACGGCGGGTGTGATTTCGCCGGACGTAATAT
>DGOK01000022.1:0-3067 GCA_002389385.1 Rhodospirillaceae bacterium UBA4468
AGTTCGGAACAGACATCAATATTTGCCAAAAAAGCGCTCGAAGAAATGCGCGCCCGAGGCCTTACCCAACATCCAAATAACTATACACTTGGGTATACGTTTGTATCGGCCGCAATACCGGATCTAACCCTCGCAATCACAAACCTTGATGAAAAACAAGACCCCGTCACGGAACATCTCTGTGCCGAACTTCATCAAAAGTTTTTTCCACGGCCAGAGAAGAAGCCGCCGTTGTCGACGCGTCTTCAAAACTATCCAGTCAAATGACAGCAGTGCTCGGCGACATTACCGCAGCCGGTGAAGATGTTGATGTAAATATCGATGAGTTGGGCACCGTTTTAGAAAGCCTTTCAAAAAACGAGGGGGTTGCTGAAGCGAAAACCGCAATTTCTTCAGCAATTAAAATTACGCGGGATATTTCTGAAAAAAATTCTATCCTCGAAGTCAGCCTTCGACGGTCTAGTGCTGAGATTGAGCGATTACGTGGAAATATGGAGGTCCTTCGTCTAAAAGCTTATACCGACGGCCTCACAGGTATTGCGAACCGCAAAAGCTTTGATCAAGTGCTCAAGCAGTCAACGATCAATGCGATGGAAGATGGCACCTCATTATGTTTAATGATGATAGATATTGACCACTTCAAAGCGTTTAATGATACGCACGGTCATCAAGTTGACGATCTCGTCCTAAGGTTACTGGCTGCAACATTACGCGAGAACGTCAAAGGTCAGGACACCCCTGCACGCTACGGTGGGGAGGAGTTTGCGGTTATTTTACCTAACACGCAGCTTGTCGATGCCATGACTGTTGCCGAGACATTACGCAAAGCCATTAGCAGAAAAAATCTCCGAGATAAGAAATCAGGCAATGATATGGGCCGCATTGCCATCTCGGCTGGCGTCACCAGTTTTCAATATGGTGAAGCAGTCGGCCAGTTTATCTATCGTACGGATCAAGCCTTGTATCACGCGAAAAATACAGGGCGCGACAAAGTCTGTTCTGATAATGATATTGATACGACAGTCGCGCATCACGAAATTTGACTTCGGTAAATCTTGAATGCAATTTCAAGTATGACCCTCATACCTCAAGAAATTTTTGACCGCCTTCCATCCGCCATCATCGTTGTTGATGATCGTCGCCGCGTCATGCACGCCAACAGGTCTGCGATTGATTTAATTGGCAACAATGCACTGAACAGAGATTTAGCTTTAAGCCTGCGTCATCCGGTTATTCTGGATAGCCTTGATGCCGTTTTGGCAGGCTCGACCGAACAGAACGGCGAGATCACAATTCCAGCCCCTGTTTCTCAAAGCTTCGTATTTCATGCCGAGCGCATTCTTGACACCCCTCTTTCTGATGGGTCATTCGCAACACTCGTACTGGATAACATCACATCAGCGCATAAGACCGAAGAGATGCGTGCCAGTTTTGTGGCAAACGTATCTCATGAATTACGGTCGCCATTGACGGCAATCATTGGGTTCATCGAAACATTACAAGGCCCTGCCAGCGACGATGCGAATGCACGCCAACGATTTTTAAATATTATGTTCCGCGAATCACAACGGATGGCGCGCCTGATTGACGGTTTGCTTTCACTGTCACGTGTCGAAATTAACGAGCACATCGCCCCCAAAGATGCTGTCGATGTTCCCCACATCATTCAGAATGTCATGGAGACGCTGCAACCCCAGGCAACAAAACGAGGCATCACACTAAGTCTAGATGCCGAAGACAATACACCCGTCGCCATCGCAGACGCAGACCAACTACATCAAGTCTTTCTCAACCTCATCGAAAACGCGATCAAATACGGCGGCGAAGATAACGCCGTAAAAGTCAGTACGAAGCCAGTGGACCGTGTCCCAGGATCTGCACGACCAGGTCTATCTGTGACGATCCAGGACCAAGGTCCCGGCATCCCCAAAAGCTTGATTCCCAGATTGACGGAAAGATTTTATCGGATCGATGAGGCCCGTTCGAGCACGGCTGAGACAGGAATGAGCAGCACAGGGCTCGGCCTCGCCATCGTCAAACATATTATAAATCGCCACCGTGGGCACATGACTGCGCAAAGCGAAATTGGTGTCGGCAGTACATTCACGGTATTTTTGCCAGCACATCCCGACCCTGCCTCAGCATCACGCTAAGCCCCCAACCTAAGTTATCCACTGACATTCTGCCTGTGTCATAAAAGAGTCACATATATGACATATAACCGAAGCGGCTCGGGAATAGGTTCCGTCGTGCGCGGTCAATGAGTTTGCATTCGGCAATCATTGTTTGGCCGTTTCATAACGGAGATTTCTCCGAAACATCATAGGCAGGAGTTAACCATGTATCGTAAATTTATCGGGATTGCAGTTGTTGCTGGTATTGCTGTAGCAGGTTCTGCGGCTGAAGCCCGTGACCAGATTCGCGTTGTTGGATCGTCTACAGTTTATCCATTTGCAACAGTTGTTGCAGAACAGTTTGGAAAAACATCACAGTTTAAGACACCAGTTATCGAGAGCACAGGCTCCGGTGGCGGCTTGAAATTATTCTGTTCCGGTGTTGGCGTAGAGCATCCAGACATCACGAACGCATCTCGTCGGATCAAACAGTCCGAAATTGACAAGTGCGCCAAAAATGGCGTGAACGACATCACTGAAATCAAAGTCGGCTATGACGGCATTGTCCTTGCGAACGCAAAGACCGCGCCTGTTATGAAGATCACCAAGCAGCAAATCTTCTTGGCGCTTGCTAAGAACATTCCTGATGGCAAGGGTGGTCTTAAAGAAAACGACAACATGAAGTGGTCTGATATCGATCCTTCATTACCAGCATCGAAAATTGAAGTGCTTGGACCGCCACCAACCTCTGGCACACGGGATGCGTTTGCAGAATTGGCTCTT
The DNA here is from genome assembly GCA_002389385.1 of Rhodospirillaceae bacterium UBA4468. Classification (GTDB taxonomy): domain Bacteria; phylum Pseudomonadota; class Alphaproteobacteria; order Rhodospirillales; family Casp-alpha2; genus UBA4479. The sequence goes on from DGOK01000022.1 coordinate 2,898, forward strand.
GAGGGTGGTTGCAAAACATTCAAAGAAATCAAAGCGATAAAAAAGACTGACAAAAAGAAATATAAAGCTGTTTGTCATGGTGTTCGTGAAGATGGTGGGTATGTCGAAGCTGGCGAGAACGATGTCCTTATCGTGCGCAAGCTCGAAGCTAATCCAGCGGCATTCGGTGT
>DGOK01000022.1:3178-3757 GCA_002389385.1 Rhodospirillaceae bacterium UBA4468
TACGTCAAAGTGGCACATGTCGGCAAAGTGCCTGGCATCAAAGAGTTTGTGTCTACGTTTACATCTGAGCAAATGTATGGCCCAGACGGCGTCCTTTCAGAAAGAGGCTTGATCCCAATGCCTGACGCTGAACGTGCGAAGTTCCGAAAAGATGCAGAAATGATGTCGAATAACATCACGATGTAAGACGGTTTAGGTCCTCGGTTCGCCGGGGGCCTTCTTCCTTTCCAAGTAGGTTTTTCTTTATGTCATTTTATTTTGTTCTTATTGCTCTTGTTATCATGACCGCCGCTGGATTTTACCTTGGCCGGTCACGCTCACTCGTCAGCGTTGGTGGCAATGCACAACACCTTCATTCAAGACCACATTATCACGGCTATTTTGTCGCACTATGGTGTGGCATTCCGACACTTCTGGTTCTATTCGTATGGACCGCTTTTCAAACATCAATCATCGAAGCTTTGGTCTACGCGAATCTCGCATCTGAATTGATCCTTACCGATGCGGCTCAGATGTCTCTTGTTATGAACGACATTCGTAATCTGGCAGCAGGTAATATTACGTCCGGCGAAATCACAC
>DGOK01000112.1 GCA_002389385.1 Rhodospirillaceae bacterium UBA4468
TCTGCACCGAAAGGAAGGTTCGTTAGATACATTTTTCTTCAATTATGCCTCGTCGTACTCGCGTTGGTGCGATGCGCCAAGTATGCTCTATCCCATGGATCAGATCAAAGACGACAATAGTGAAAAATTGGAAATGCCGCCTTTAGACTTAACTGGTCACATATGGCTGCGGTGGATCTTGATGGGCTTTGGGTGGCTCATGGTTGCAACCGGGATCGTTGGCATTATCGTTCCAGGATTACCAACCACCGTCTTTCTGATTATTGCGCTATGGGCGTTTTCAAAAAGCTCATATAAATTTCAAACTTGGCTATGGACCCATAAACACTTTGGTCCTCCCGTGCGAGACTGGTTCTTGTATGGCGTCATACCCGTTCGCGCGAAGATACTTGCCGTTTTCGTTATGACGTTGAGCTTTATTTATCTTGTCGGATGGATTGCCACAGATTGGGTTTTACCGACGATTGCTGGCGTCATCATGCTTGCAACGGCAACGTACATTGTGACGCGCAGATCTCATCGCCCGAAAGATTGATCTAAACCAGTCTTTCTGCGAAATGAAGACCCACAACACCCATAACAATCATCAAGATACTTGCAATCTTGATCGCACTTGTTGGCTCACCAAAAGCCGCGATGCCAATAATCGCCACCAATGCGGTACCAACACCCGCCCACAAAGCGTAAACGGTAGAAACGGGTAATCCTTTGAGAGCTAACCCCATAAACGTAAAACTGATCACATAGGCAATAATTGTAATGACGACGTACATTGGCTTCGTAAAACCATGGGAAATTTTCAACGAAATCGTCCCAGCCACCTCAAATGAGATCGCACCGGCCATGAACAGCCAATACATCTGTGTGCCCACTAGATGTTAAACTTGAAAAGCATCAGATCCCCGTCTTTAGTGACGTATTCTTTGCCTTCCTGTCGAACCTTACCCGCGTCTTTGCAAGCGGCTTCACCACCCAATGACGTGAAATCTTCATACGCAATTGTCTCAGCACGAATGAAGCCACGCTGGAAATCAGTGTGAATGGCACCAGCAGCTTCAGGGGCTTTTCCACCTTCTCGCACAGTCCATGCGCGGACTTCTTTTGGTCCTTGCGTGAAGAATGTGATCAACCCAAGAAGTTTATAACCCGCCTGAATAACCCGAGATAACCCTGTTTCTTCCAAACCTAGTGTTTCGAGGAATTCTGACTTTTCTTCGTCTGAGCCCAACTGCGCGATTTCTTCTTCAATCTTAGCAGAGATGACAACAGCTTCTGCACCTTCATTTACAGCCTTCTCGAAAACGCGGGCCGACTGGCTATTACCTTCGCCTGCGGATTCTTCTTCAACGTTGCAGATATAAAGGACCGGTTTACCCGTCAAAAGCTGCAGCATCTTGAATGTTTTTTTATCATCTTCAGCAACTTCAAGCGTACGCGCAGGCTGTCCGTTCTTCAAAAGCTCCAATGCGCGCTCGCATAGTTTCAATTCCCGAACCGCTTCTTTATCTCCGCCACGAATACGTTTTTGCAGAGGGATCTCACGCTTCTCAAGGCTCTCCATATCAGCCAGCATCAATTCAGTTTCAACCGTCTCGGCATCCGCAATCGGATCAATTTTTCCTTCAACATGGGTGATGTTTTCATCTTCAAAACACCGCAACACATGGCAAATAGCATCCACTTCACGAATATTGGCCAGAAACTGGTTACCAAGCCCCTCGCCCTTTGACGCGCCCCGAACCAAGCCCGCAATATCTACAAATTCAAGGCTGGTCGGCACAACGCGTTCTGGTTTGGTGATCGCAGCGATCACATCCAGGCGAGAGTCCGGGACTGAAACACGGCCTGTATTGGGCTCAATCGTACAAAACGGGAAATTCGCGGCCTCAGCCTGCGCTGTTTGTGTTAGCGCATTAAATAACGTTGATTTACCAACGTTTGGAAGTCCGACAATACCGCAGTTAAAACCCATTATTTAAGCCTTTTCATCATTCTTGCTGGCATTTGGGCGCAGCGCATTTGGTCTGTTAGGCGTGATGCATTGTGCGACCTTACTCATGTAACTCGGGTCATCACCCTTGAATATAAGGCCTAGGTTTTCCGCACATCCATCAAGCATGGGATCAAGCCAGGCATCGTCTGCTTTGGCAAAATCCCGTAAAACGTAATTCTTTACCTGATCTTTTTCGCCAGGATGACCGACACCCATTCGCACGCGCGCATAGTTTGCGCCTAAATGTGCATGAATAGAGCGCAGACCGTTATGGCCCGCATGCCCACCATCACGCTTAACGCGAAGTTTGCCAGGCGCCAGATCGATTTCATCGTGAAAAACAATAATATCTTCAGGTCGTACTTTATAAAACGATGCCGCAGCCAGAATTGAGCGACCGGACTCGTTCATATATGTCATAGGTTTTAAGGCAATGACCTTCTGGCCATCAACCACACCATCAGACATCTCCCCCTGGAACTTGGCGCGCCAAGGGGAAAAGCCATGGCGGCGAACGATTTCGTCCGCCGCCATAAAGCCAATATTGTGTCGATTATCGGTGTAGGTTTGACCCGGATTACCGAGTCCCACAACGAGAAACATGAGATATCTCCAAAGTGGAGTTCGTCTTAAGGATTAGTCCTCAGACTTCTCTTCGTCGCCTTCACCATCTTCACCACCTTCAGTGCCTTCGCCATCTTCGCCCGCACCTTCTTCGCCGTCCTCATCACCTTCTTCAACTTCAGTGAAGATCGTAGGCGCCGCAATTGTAGCAACGGTAAAGTCACGATCAGTAATCGTCAGTTCAGCACCTTCAGGCAACTTGATTGCGCTGATGTGGAGCGTATCGCCAATTTCCAAACCTGACAGATCGGCTTCCAGTGACTCTGGAATAGCATCTGGTGAACAACGCAACTCAACATCGTGACGCACAACGTTAAGAACACCGCCTTCTTTGAGGCCAGGGCATTCTTCTTCGTTGATGAATTCCACGTAAACGTCGACGGCCAGACGCGTCTTCTTAGAGAAGCGCATGAAGTCAACGTGAGTTGGCAGATTGTTGATTGGGTGTGTTTGCAGATCACGTGCAAGCACCTTGTATGTTTCGCCACCTACAGCAATCTCGTAAACGTGCGAGAAAAAGCCAGGTTGTTGTAGTTCTTTCATCAGATCCACTGGATCGACTGAAATCAGGACCGGCTCTTGCTTGTTGCCGTAAATAACTGCTGGAACGCGTCCAGCACGGCGAGTAGCACGAGCGGCCCCCTTGCCGGCACGTTCGCGGATTTCCGCGTCTAGTTGATGTGGCTGAGCCATCATATGTCTCCTTGCTCAATAAATTTAGGACGGCCTCCAGGGGTGTCCGTCCGAGGTACCGGCCCGTCATTGGACCGGAATTCTTAAAGCTTAATCAAACAGAGTTGAAACTGAACTTTCCTGACTGATTCGCTGTATCGCCTCTCCAATTAATGGAGCGACTGAAAGTTGGTGAATATTTTGCGCAACCCGAACTGCTTCAGTTGCTTGGATACTATCTGTTGTTACAAGTTTTTCCATCGGTGATGATGTAACCCGTGCAACCGCACCACCTGAAAGAACACCGTGTGTCACATAAGCAGAAACAGACTTAGCGCCTTTTTCCATCAGTGCGACGGCGGCGTTACAAAGCGTACCAGCCGAGTCGACGATATCATCAACCAAAATACAGTGGCGGCCATCGGCATCACCAATAATATTCATGACTTCGGAAACACCTGCACGCTCGCGGCGCTTATCAATAATCGCCAGATCAGCGTTGAGGCGCTTGGCCAGGCCACGTGCACGAACAACACCACCCACATCCGGCGATACGATGACAAGTTCATCATCACTGGAGGTCAGGCTTTTGATGTGTTCGGTCAAAACGGGTTCAGCAAACAGATTATCCGTTGGAATATCAAAGAACCCTTGAATCTGACCAGCGTGCAAATCCATCGTCAAAACACGGTCTGCACCGGCTTCGGTTACGAGGTTTGCAACAAGCTTGGCAGAAATCGGTGTTCGCGAGCCTGATTT
>DGOK01000130.1:0-23279 GCA_002389385.1 Rhodospirillaceae bacterium UBA4468
CGCCCATCTCATCCCAGTGACCTTAAAGATCACGATGCGCTTATCTATGACTATCTGGATGACCCAAACACATGGACATTCAAGGATGGTGATACGGATGTATCCGTATCCGTTCAGGGACGTTTGCGTGCAAACAATGGAGAGGTGTTATTAGACGCAGCCCTCCATGGGCTCGGTATATATCTGTCACCAACGTTTTTCTGTTGTAATGCACTGCGCGCCAACAAACTTGAAATCGCGCTACGTGATTTCGGCGAAGATCCACTTTCGGTCTATGCTGTCTATCCCCATCGCCGCCATTTATCACCAAGAGTGCGTGCGTTTGTTGATTTTCTAGCTGAACGTTTTGGCGAAAACCCCTATTGGGATGTTTAACGCCCTTCGCGCCACCAGGCTAAACTGAGCAAGCCGAGACCAAGGGCCAGAACCATCCACCAAGGTGCCAGTGGCAAGCTGCTGACGCCGGTTACCGTGAAGGCCTCGTTATGGCGCATGCCAATCCACCCAGCCCCATGGGTTTGCCGATCTGTCTGTACACTTCTAAGTCCAGGCATGCCGTCGACGAGCCAGCGCGCAGATCCATTTGCCGCAGCGGCAATGCGCTTTGCCGGTACATCCGTTGCGCGAAGGTCGGCAAGTTCAAGCGGGTTCAATGCGCCTGCAGGTGCCAGAGCAACGTTGGCATCATCACCAACACGGTACAGTCCGATCTCATCGACCGGAACACGCGCCATGGCACGACCTGCGGCCTCGGGCTTCAATTGCACCGTTGTTTTAATACCGCTCGGACTTTCGACGCTGACCTCGACGGGGCCCGGATCAAGACTGCGGCGCTCAATACGAAGTTCGCCATCTTTAACAACAGCGAATAAACCTTCTTCATCCAGTTCCGGTTCTTTCATCAGCCAGTGCGCAATACGCCGCATCAACTCTACTTGTGGCCCGCCCTTATCGAAACCCCGAGCCCAGAGCCATAGATGGTCACTGGCAAGAAGTGCGACGCGGCCTTCATCCACACGCTCCATCATCAACAAAGGTTGCCCGTTAACGCCGTCCATCAATGTTGGTGCGACGCTTTGAGCTACACCAATTTGTCGGAACCAAGAACCCCAACTGGGCTCAAGATCATCACGCCCTGGCACAACGGCACCCGGAAGTGCGCTTGTCACCGGATGACGATGTCCCATATCTGTGATGCGCGGCTTAAAACGTTCTTTAAAAATCTGCCCCGTTGGCTGGCCCGGCAGGATGTCTGAAAGCGGCGTACGTGCCAGTGATCGCAACCCACCGAACTCGGGCCCAACTGACAACAGAACAGCACCGCCTGCTCGAACGTAGCGTGAGATGTTTCGGAAATACGTTGGCGGCAAAACGTCACGTACGACGTAACGATCAAAAACAATCAAATCAAACTCATCGATTTTCTCTTCGAAGAGTTCCCGCACGGGAAAGGCAATAAGTGAAATTTCATTCAACGGTGTAAAGTCATTTTTTTCGGGCGGGCGTAAAATCGTGAAGTGAATTAAATCAACCGACGGGTCAGACTTTAACAAGTTTCTCCATGTTCGCTCCCCCGCATGGGGTTGCCCGGAAACCAGTAACACGCGCAACCGATCCCGCACACCATTCACAGAAACAACGGCGCGGTTATTTACTGGTGAGAGTTCTCCCTCAGCAGGTGCAACTTCAATTTCAATAAAAGTTGGCCCGGCATGCTCAAGCGTCAGGTTAAATTCATGATCTTCATTCGCTTTAAGTTTAAGCGTTTCAACCGCTTCACCATCAACATGAACTGTCACGTCAACCAGGTCTGAGCCAAATCGTCCATCGCCCGCAATACGATCTTCAATCCGGTAACTTAAAGTGACGTCATTACCAACAATGCCATAGCTCGGCGCATTAACAATCACCAGACGTCGGTCTTTCTCGTCCCGTTCACCACTTACAAGGACATGAACAGGCCCGGGCAGTTTGCCATTCTCAGCCAGGTCAGCATCATGAATTTGCCCATCCGTAATTAGGACGGCGCCGGCAAACCGGGAACGGGGCAGATCACCCAGCGCGTCAACCAGACCATCAACGACCCGCGACCCATCTCGTTTTCCGGGGCCATCCCCATCACGAACTGTAACGGTCCTGACTTCCATACCTTCGGTGGCTTCAAGCTCTTCGATCAACGCCGTTGCGGCGGCCTGAGTTTGCGCTTGTCGCTCGCCAATTTTCTGACTGGTTGTTTCATCAATCACAACGACAGCAATATCATTTTCCTGCACACGATCTTCGACGCTGATACTCGGCTCTATCAAAGCCAATGTCAGCGCACCAAGTAACAGTGCACGCCAGACGACGCCTTTAGCACCGGCACGGATCCATTGAACCAAGATTAAAAGCACACCAATTGCTGCCATCGTGGCAATCAACATGGGTGGCATCGACGGGGTCCAGAGGATTTCGGCGTTCATTGGCCAAGCCTCTTGATGATCGCAGGCATATGAACCTGATCAGCTTTATAGTTTCCTGTCAGGACATACATCACCAGATTGATACCAAACCGGAATGCCATTTCCCGTTGACGTTCGCCTCCGGGCACGACGGGATAGAGGGGTCTCTGTGCCTCATCCATTGCCCAAGCTGATGCCCAATCATTACCACCCGCAATGATTGGCGACACGCCATCGTTGACCCGCTCACCTGCGCGCTCAACCCACAAAGACGAATCCGCATAGCGTCCTGGAAATGTGTCCAACAGATAAAACGAACGGGTCAGAACATGCGATGCGTCGACGGGAATTAAGGTTGGCAAATCCAGTCTTTCAGCAATGTCACGCAAGATCGCCGCCTGAATCCCACCCCCACGGTCCTGAGTATCAAACAATATTGTACCGCCATTTCGCAAATACTCTTTCGCGGCAAGGCTTGATATATCATCAAGTTCGTAATCCGACGTCACTGGCCAATAGATCAATGGGAAAAATGAGAGATCATCAATGCCGGGTTGTACCGGTTGTGGCGGCCCAAGCTCAGCAGCCGTGCGCCGTGCCATCATCACAGTTAAGCCCGCCAAGCCTTGTAAGCTATTCGTATCAAGGCGCGCATTGCCTGTTTCAAGGTACGCCAGTCGCGTCTCAAGGCTGTTCTCTAATGCAAACCGTTCGTCTGCAAAACCACGCGTCGCGAATACACATGAAAACACCAAAGCCAGTGCGACAGCCGTAACACTTTGGCGGCGCAAATTGCCACCACCAGCGCGGACCCAAAGGCCAAGCGCCGTATCCAATAGAAATAATGCGAGCGCAGCCAAGAACAACCATCCGGTAATGTTGCGCTCGGCTGGTTTTTCGTATCCAGCCGAAACCCAACCATCAGGAACAGGTAAACGGCGCAACGGTGATAAAGATGTCGAAAGATTGAAAGCCCGCTTGAAATCATCTGCGCCATAGATACCTGGTGGATTTTTCTCAGATGCCCGTTCTGTATCGACTGTGGCTACATCAATCGGCTGAACGTTTGCAGCGGGCGGCCCGATCCGACCAAACGCATCCATAATTTTAATCGGCGGCAGCGGTTGTGTATCACCTGTTGTTTTAACGCCGCGACCAAGTGCGGCAATCCGCTGCATCATCTCAACGAAGACGCCACTAATTGGTAAGTTCGACCATGACGTATTTGGCGATGTGTGGAACAAGACAACCCAGCCTTGCTCGCGTCGCTCTGCCGTGACCAACGGCGTGCCGTCACTCAAAGCCGCCCATGTTTTCTCGCTTAAATCCGGCGTTGGCTGTGCCAGCACCTGGCGGCCAACTTTGACATCGCGGGGTACTGATAATCCGGCAAAGGGTGAGCTTACTGGAAATGGCTGCAAGCTCATCGGTTGACGCCACGACATCGCGCCACCAATTACGCGGTCACCCGCACGCAGGGTAACCGGCAGCAATGTATCCGTGACACCACCCGGCAAAACATCACCTGTACGGCGCGCAAGGCCCGGCCCAGCAAAACGCACAAGAATACCCCCGTCGGCAATCCAACGTTCAACGGTCTGAATTTCATTTTCTGCCAACTCGATGCCGTCAGGGATAACCAAAATCGCCGTCGGCTGGCTAAGCAAAGATGCTAACGACCCACGGCGCACCGTGGTCGCTCCCTGGAGTGCACGTTCAATATAATAACTATTGGAAAGCAAAGGCTGAGCTGCCGCAGCTGCACCATCGATATCAATGATCCCGACAGGCCTGCGACGCCAACGCTGATCCAATAGAACAACACTCCCGGCATGCGCACCGCTGCCGATTTGCAAACGCGCGACGCGGTTGAGAATTTCTGATGGCCCGCTTAGCGTCATGTTCGTTTGTAACTCACCTTCAACAAACAACGCTTCGCCCTCAACCTGCACCTGCCCTTCATCATCAAGACCACGCACCGTCAAAGGCCGCTCAGGCGTTGTTGCAAAGGATCGCTCGAGCGTCATCTCAAGACCTTTCGGCGTTGAGCGCGGCGGACGCAGTAGCGTAACGGCTGTCCCAGTCGCGCCATAAATGGTCACGCGGCCAAGTGTCGATAGACGTTCCGAAAGCGTATCTGCACCGGGCCCATCCAAGCCATCAGAGAGCCAACGAATATCTGCCAACCCTGAAAATCCACCGGACCAGTCTATGACCGCTTCGGTTGCTTGGCCACGGTCCGTTGGCCATGGCGATGGTGTCAGCTTTGCAATGCTTGAACGCGCCGTCGCCGCACTCAACGACACAACACTTATCGCACTGCCGTCTGCAGGTGGCGCGGTTGCCAACAACAAAACTGGTCGGCTGCTCCGCACCGCGCGTTCGGTAATTGCCAATGCAACATCGCGCCTGACATCCCATCGGTCAGCCGATGCCCAGCCATTATCAACAACGAGGAGTACAGGTCCGCTTGAGCCGATTTCGGCCTCAGCATTTATCAACGGTCGCGATGCCGCAAAAATGATCAACGCGGCAATAAGCAGTCGTAATAACAATATCCACCAGGGCGTGCGCGCTGAGCTTTCCCGCTCAGTGACAATGTCCAGCAACAAGCTAATCGGTGGAAACACAATGCGCTTTGGCATGGGAGGCGTGAGGCGTAACAACCACCAGATCGCCGGCAGCGCAATCAGCGCACCAAGGGCCCATGGCTGAGCAAATGCGAGTGATCCCAAGCTCAGCATATCAGCGCCTCCTCTGTGTGCTGAGCGCTTGATAAAGTGCCATCAGTGCCGTTTCCGGCGCATGGTCTGTACGGTGCCGTGTAAATCCCCACCCCGCAGCATGGGCGATGGCCTGCACACCATCGATATGTGCGGCAAAAACATTCTGATACTGGGCGGCAATATTCTCAACGTTGCCAATAACCGTTGACCCTTCGCCCTCAGGCCCTTCGAATAGAACACGCCCATCATAAGGGAATGTCTCTTCGGCAGGATCAACGATCTGAACAATGTGTCCGCGCACACCGTGATGGGCAAAAGCATTAATCGCCATTTGCACGTCATCAAGGGGGGACAGGAAATCACTAAACATGACCAGACGACCGTGGCGCGGCAAAGGCTCAAATCTGGGCAATCCAGTTTCAGCTAAACTGCCGCTTTCGATATCGTTCCATAATCGCATCAGAACCTTGCGGCCTGTCGCAGGCAAAGCACCCGTGCCCAGCATCGAAACGTGCTCACCACCTCGGATCATCAGCGAAGCCAATGCCATCAAAAGAAGATCAGCCCGCCCACACTTTGGCTCCAGCTCATCGGAAGACATAAATGACATTGAGGGTGAGCCATCGCGCCAAAGCCATACACTTTGTGCCGCTTCCCATTCATTTTCCCGGATATAAACAGGATCGTTCTTTGCCGATTGCCGCCAGTCAATATGTTGAACGGTGTCGCCCGGTTCGTATCGACGGAACTGCCAAAACGTCTCGCCCTGCCCCACACGACGGCGACCGTGCACGCCTTGAGATACCGTTGTGGCAACACGTTCGGCTGCGACCATTAAAGGTGGCAGTCCCGCGGCAAGAGCCTCGGCTTCGTGGTGGGAACGCGTGACGCGCTCAGCCATGGGCGTCAGCCAATCCGCTCACAAAGCGCATCAATAATTTCTTCCAAGGTGATGCCTTCAGCGCGTGCTGCGAATGTTAATGCCATGCGATGGCGTAAAATTGGATGCGCGAGTGCCATGACATCATCAAGACTTGGGGATAGTCGACCATCAATGACAGCACGTGCGCGCACACCCAGCATCAAGGCTTGTGAAGCACGAGGCCCTGGGCCCCAAGATACATTTGCCTGCACCATCGCAAGATCGGAACTCTCAGGCCGACCCGAGCGCACCAAACTCAAGATTGCTTCTGAGACAGATTCACCCACAGGGATAGATCGCACGAGCTTTTGCGCGGCGACCAATGTTTCCGGGTCCATTACCTGACCCGGCGCTACATCTTCGTTGCCTGTCGTTTTGATCAGGATATCCCGTTCAGCATCTAAATCTGGATATTCGACATTCACTTGCATGAAGAAGCGATCCAACTGTGCTTCGGGAAGTGGATACGTACCTTCTTGTTCGAGCGGGTTTTGTGTCGCCAGCACATGGAACGGGCGCGGCAGATCATAATACTGCCCTGCAACCGAGACGCGCTTTTCCTGCATCGCCTGCAACAAAGCTGATTGAGTGCGCGGGCTGGCACGATTGATCTCATCAGCCATGAGCAGTTGACCAAACACAGGCCCTTTGATGAACCGGAACGAACGACGCCCCACATCATTTTCTTCAAGAACTTCTGAACCCAGAATATCCGCAGGCATCAAGTCGGGTGTGAATTGAACACGTTTGTCTTCGAGCCCAAAAACGGTGCCCAAAGTTTCGACAAGACGTGTTTTTCCAAGTCCCGGCACACCGATCAAAAGAATATGACCGCCTGCCAAAAGCGTAATAAGACTTTCCTCCACCACGCTTTCTTGGCCAAAGATGGCTTGGCCAACAGCTGCACGTGCCGCTGTCATTTTTTCAGCTAATGCTTCAACTTCTGCAACAGGGCTTTGGCCCTCGGCAGGAATAGGACTATCTTTGTCTTCGGGGCTTGTCGTCACTGTCACGTCAGAAGTTCCTTAAGCTAAACTGAAAGGAAGCGTAACGGATGGCCGATACGCCAGAAAAAATCGAAGATGTATCATTCGCCGCTGCGGCCGATACTTCTTGTCCACCGCCCAAAGGCATGACACCTCGCCCCGGGCAGATTGTCTGCGGCGACATTGATATGCGTATCGACGCAAACGGTACTTGGTTTTATCACGGCTCGCCTATAACTCGCAAAAAACTCGTTCAATTATTCTCAACCGTCGTTCGTCGGGACGAAGACGGAGCTTACTGGCTTATTACGCCCGCAGAAATGGCTCGGATCAAGGTCGACGATGCACCATTTTTGGCTGTTGAGATGATTGAGACAAATGACAATGGTGTGAAGTCTCTGAAATTCCGCACAAACGTTGAGAAATGGGTCATTGCTGACCAGTCTCATCCCATTCGAATTGAAGTCGATTCTGTCACAAACGAGCCCCACCCCTATATTCAACTCAATGATGATGGCACCGAGGCCCGGATCAACCGTTCCGTGTTCTATGACCTTGTGAACCGTGCAAAAGTGACCGATGTCATGGGTAAGGATATGTTTGTGATAGAAAGTGCTGGAACCGCATTTGTTCTTGGCACCGCAACGGAGGAAGAATGAATAGAATTGCCATCATTGATCGTCTCGAAAACTCATTTGAGACGTTTGGTGTACGCTCGTCTTCGCGCGGTGACCATGACTTGAACCCCGGTATGGTGCCTGTAACTGTGCTTCGTGAGGCCGCGGTGCTCGTCCCGATTGTTGAACGACCAGAAGGCCTGACAATGATGTTAACGCAGCGAACTGATCATCTGGACCACCATCCAGGGCAAATTAGTTTTCCGGGTGGACATATAGAAGATGACGATGCCTCACCCGAGGATGCCGCCTTGCGGGAAGCCGAAGAAGAAGTTGGCCTTGAGCGCACGCACGTGGAAATCATCGGACGCCTCGACCAATATGTGACGCGAACGGGTTTTTCTATCACACCCATCGTTGGCTTGATTGATCCGAGCCATTCTGTTTCCGCCGATGAGTTCGAAGTCGCTGATATATTCGAAGTTCCATTGGCATTCTTATTGGACGCGAACAATCATCGTCGGGATTCGCGAATTTATAAGGGAACCAAACGAGAATTCTATGCAATGCCATTCGGGGATTACTATATTTGGGGTGCCACCGCAGGCATGATTCGTAACTTGTACGATGTACTTATAGAGGAGCAAGCTTAACTTATGCGTCTTTTCCTAACTTACATATTACCCCTACTCGCACCGTTGGTGCTCTATCTCTTATGGAATGCGTATGCGCGAACGCGTGCGAAGAAAAAGGGTGAAGAGCTGCCCAGTTTGCAAAAAGGCGGTATTTTCTGGTCTTTGGTTGCCGGTTTCGTATTGCTGGTCGCGACGTTCGTGACTCTGGCGGTTACGGGTGGCCATCCAACAGATTCTGGTGAGTATGTTGCCCCACGTATTGAGGACGGAAAGATCGTTCCTCCTACTTTCAAGAATGTTCCTGCCCAGTGATCTCACTGGGTGCATCCAAGGACCCCACAGGGAAACTATCCCCTGAACCCTGGCTGACGGACATTACCACAACATCAGTCATGGACGCTCTTTGCGCAGGCGGTGCCGATGTCCGGTTTGTCGGCGGATGCGTCCGCGATGCCATCATAAAACGACCCGTTTCAGATATTGATATTGGCACACCTGAGCCACCGGAACAGGTTACTGATCGCCTCAAAGCGGCAGATATAAAAGTCATCCCGACGGGTATTGAGCACGGGACCATTACGGCTGTCTCTCATGGCAAAGCATTCGAGATCACGACGCTCCGCTGCGACCTTGAGACAGATGGACGCCGAGCTGTTATCGCCTATACAGATGATTGGATCGTTGACTCATCTCGTCGTGACTTCACGTTCAACGCGTTGTCTGCAAACTGCGATGGTGATGTTTTCGATTATCACGATGGACTTGCAGATTTAGCTCATGGGCGCGTGCGATTTGTTGGTCGCGCTGATGACCGGGTCGAAGAAGATTATTTGCGTATCCTAAGATTCTTCCGGTTTTTTGCACACTATGGACGCCATCCATACAATTCCGCCGCATTCAATGCATGTCGCAAACATGCGGCACATTTGAGCCGAATATCCGCCGAGCGGGTTTCTCACGAAATCCTCAAGACACTCATTGCTTCTGATCCAACAGACACCTTCACGATGATGCGAGACGCGCATGTGTTGGAGCATGTCCTGCCCGAAGCAACAGCCTTTGGAACGCTTCGCGCCGCATCCTGGCTTGCTGCACGTGGTATTGTCATTGATGGTCTGAAACCGGATCCAATCCGAAGACTGGGCGCTGTTATAGCCCCTGACTCAGATATCAGTTCTATTGCCAAAAAACTAAAATTGTCCAACCGCGAGCGTAAACGTCTTGTCGCGATGACAGCTTTAGCACCGGCCTTATCAACGCTGTCTGATACGCAAACAACCCATAAACTAATCCATGAATTTGGCAATGAAGCCGTGGCTGATGCTGGCATTTTAGCATGGGCCGCTCGACTTGCTGAGCATGGCCGGCTGAACCCAGATGAAACGGCTGCACGGCGAGCACAGCTCGAAACATCAAGTGCTTGGACGCCGCCCACATTCCCAATCGGTGGCGACGACGCACGGGCACTTGGCATCGCGCCCGGGCCTGATATTGGTATCGCACTCAGGTCCGTTGAAGACTGGTGGTCAGATGGTGATTTTCAAGCAGATCGGGAAGGGTGTCTCGGATATTTATGTGACGTGGTAAACAAAAAACCAGGAGAACAACAATGAGTGAATTGCGCATATGTTTTATTGGCGACAGTCTAGTGCTTGGTACCGGCGATGAAGAATTTCTGGGATGGCCCGGACGCGTGATTCAGCGTGAACTTCAGGCCGGACACGATCTCACATTATATAATACCGGCATTCGCGGTGACACCACGACCATGATTGAAGCACGCTGGCGCGCCGAAGCCAAAGCGAGGTTACCTACTGAAAATCCATGTGCACTGGTATTTTCGTTCGGTTGCAACGACATGGCGATGGCCGATGGTGTGCTTAGGAATTCTCCAGAAGACGCTGTTGCTTCAGCGACGCGCATGATCAGTGAAGCCAAAGAATGGCTACCGACACTCTGGGTTGGCCCGCCCCCCGTGAATGATGATGACATGCCATTTTCATCGGCGCCGGGTCGAGAACGATACTTGTCATCAAGCCGAAACGCCCAGCTATCGGATATGTTCGAAAAGGTCGCTGATGAATTAGGTGTACCTTACCTTGATCTCTTTACGCCGCTATCTGCAGATCCGTATTGGGAAAACTACTATAACTCTGGTGACGGTGTTCACCCGAAAGGCAGCGGCTATGCCGCCATTGCCGAACATATCATCGGTTGGGATGGATGGCGGGCCTGGTTCGATGGAAAATAAAATGGTCTCTGACAAACCAACAGGCACTCTCGAAGATCGCCTGCAAGTGCATATTTTACGAATCGTGAACGAACGCGGTGTCGGGAAAACTATTTGTCCGTCAGATGCGGCACGTGCTGAACGCGGCGAAGAATGGCAGACGCTTATGAAGTCCATACGCGCTGTCGCCATCAACCTTGCCAAATCTGGGCAGATTACAATTTACCGAAAAGATAAGTCGGTTGACCCAGAGAGTTTCAAAGGTGTGATCAGGCTTGGTTTGCCGCAATAGACAAGGCGCTGCCTTCAATCGCACGCAAAATACGGTAAGCATCATCGTCCAGTTTCAGGCACGTCAATGCGGCAGAGCTTTGCTCAGGTATAGCGCGAAGGACACGTGCTCGAATATCTACCACTTCGGGTGAATGACCGTGTCGGTAGCCTTCTTCAGCGACGAGCCCGTCAATACGTAACAAAGCGCCAGGTGCCAGGTTGCCCAGTTCGTCTTCCAAGACGAACCCGCTATAACTCCATTCTATCGCCCGGTAAACGTGCTCAGCTACTCGAATGTAAAGTTGTGGCCGCTCAATACGGGCATGCGCGCGCCGCTCCGCAATCAAAGCTTCAGAATGTTTCATGCTAATCTCCCTAAGGATATTCCCAGACAAACATTCTTGCATTTTTATTAAATACTTAGCTGTGACGAAGATCACCCAGCAGGAACAAAGACCTGACCGGCCATTAAAGGCCTCGCTGTCCGATATACCGTGCAGCTTTTTGCCGTCACAACGTTGCCGTCGACGACAACATTCGCATCAAGTGGTAAGATTCCAGAAGGATTGGCGAGACGAATATCCCCGCCTTGTTCTTTGCATATAAGGTTTGGCACCGTCCCTGGAATTCGGCATGCAACGCCTAAACACATGGAACCGGTTAACGGCAGTACCCGATGAACTTGCCCCATTGAAATCAAGCGCGCCGAAAGATCAGCATCATCGCCTTTGATCGCAGCCCCGGACAAGCTGATGCTATCACCTGCAGACCCGACCATACCGATCTTGGGATTCCCGAGAGATGCCGTTTCAGGTGTTTCAGCCAAACCCATTTTTACTGCGGCGACACGGCGGACAGCGTCAATTGCCTGCATAAATGCCGCGTCAGCTTCAAGTTCAGCAACGCTTTCCAGCGCCGTTTTGCCAAGCCTGCTCGCAGCAATAAAGACCACCGCGTTTGTCGCATCAACGAGGCTTGCCTCAACTTCCCCGACACCCGGTACATCAAGCACATCGATGGCAGATCCGCTGGGCAACAGTTTGCCTGACGTGGCCCCACCCGGATCTAAATAATCCAGTCGAATACGTGAACCCGTGCCGCTTACACCGGGTATTTCGAAATCGCCAGCGGGGGCAAATAATCCACCTTCAACAGCAAACGTAGCATGATAGATTTTCTTGGTATTGGTATTGTACACCCGCACTGTCTGCTGGCCGTCTTGAGCTGCAACCAATCCCTGATCGACAGCAAATGGTCCTATTGCAGAGGATAAATTCCCGCATGTCGCAGAATAGTCGACTTCTGGTCGGTCAATGACAACCTGCGCAAACGTATAGTCCACGTCAGCTTCCGCAACACTCGGTGGGCCAACAATGAC
The DNA here is from genome assembly GCA_002389385.1 of Rhodospirillaceae bacterium UBA4468. Lineage (GTDB taxonomy): Bacteria > Pseudomonadota > Alphaproteobacteria > Rhodospirillales > Casp-alpha2 > UBA4479. Next base: position 12,209 of record DGOK01000130.1, read on the forward strand.
GGCCTTTGAGACCGAAGATACGCCACCGCCCATGCCGTTGAGCTGGCGCCCATATGCATCAGGGCTACCAAGCGCGTGGATAAAAATTTCATCACGCGCCGCTAATTCTGCGGGCAAATCATCATGTCGGAAGAAAACGCCCTTGGACGTCCCCCCGCGCATAAATACTGCATTGTACCCATACTGTGACATCGGCGCTTAGGAACGCGGTCCGGCAAAGAACCAGATAATCACACCAAGAACAGGCAACAATAGAATCAAGATAACCCAAAAAACTTTTGAGCCCGTTGATGCTGAACTTCCCAATGTTTTCACAATGGCATAAATATCAGCAATCAAGATAAGCAGACCGCCAATGCCCGTAACTTCTAAACCCATTTTTTATCTCCTAAATTTGAATGATATTACGGCCATGCCACATCGGGTGGCAGGCTCATCAGAATGGCGTCAACGTTACCGCCGGTCTTAAGACCAAATATGGTGCCGCGGTCATAAAGCAAGTTAAACTCAACATAACGACCCCGTTTAAGGCGCTGCGCCTGACGATCTTCTGGCGTCCAGATTTCATTCATCTTGTCGCGTGCAATATCTGGATACACCTGAACGAATGTACGCCCAATATCCTGAGTATAGGCGAAATCTTTTTCCCAATCCCCACTCCAAAGGTTGTCATAAAAGATACCACCGACACCGCGCGCTTCGCCTCGGTGCGGTAAAAAGAAATACTCATCACACCATTTTTTGTATTTCTTGTAATATGTTGGATCATGAGAATCGCAGGCATCTTTGTATGCCTGATGAAAACGTGCCGTCTCTGCATCGTTCGGAAATACAGGGGTTAAATCGCCGCCGCCGCCGAACCAGCCCTGCGTGGTCATAATCATCCGCGTGTTCATATGTGCGATCGGCACTTTTGGAGAGCGCGGGTGGACCACCACAGAAACACCAGACGCCCAAAACCGCGGATCTTCTGATGCGCCAGGAATGCGTGCACGGAATTCCTCTGAGAATTCACCATGGACCGTCGATATATTAACGCCGGCCTTCTCAAACACCCGGCCTTCGCGCAGAACAGCCATAGTCCCGCCACCGCCATCAGGTCGCTCCCACGACTTTTTTTCAAACGTCTTTGGCTCAAACTCACGGTTCAGGTCATGGACGTCTACGGCTTGCTCGAGGTCTTCAAGCCTTGCACAAAGATTATTTCGAACCGTTGCAAACCAAGCCTCAGCACGCTTTTTATGGTCATCGCCAAAGAGCGTATCTGTTACAGTATTGGTTTGCGCATTCTCACTCATTAATTGTCTCCAACGTGATTTTATTCAGATAATATGATGGGCTTGGGCAGGCCTTGCAACTGGCGCAATGCCTCAAACGTAGCAATTGCACCTGCGACCGCGACGTTCATGGATCGCAATCCTTCTGTCATTGGCAGCATCAACCGCACATCCACACTTTCGTGGACATCATCTGGCACACCGGCGCTTTCACGTCCTAAAAGCAAGATGTCCCCGGCCTCAAATTGGAAATCCGGCAAGCAATGCTCGCCCTTCGTCGTCAGCAAGACCGTGCGCCCAACGGGCTTGTCTGTCTGAAACTGAGACCAATCGGCGTGGCGATGCATCTCGACATGCTGCATATAATCCATGCCTGCTCGGCGCATTTTTGAATGCGAAAGCGCAAAGCCACAGGGCTCTATCACATGTACAGGCACGCTATAGCATGCTGCTGTTCTGAATAGATTCCCGGCATTTTGAGGAATGTCTGGCTGATATAAGGCTAAAGATACAGGTGCTTGAGTTCTTGTCTCCATCGTTTCCTCATTAGATTGGATGAATATTGTTGATGCAACGCCTCAATCCGTGATTCAAGCAGCTTTTGCAACGCATCTAAACCCTTGCAACGCTTGGGACATCAAGTATAACCAAAGGGTGCATCTGAAGCCATTCATGTGCACTGTTTTCGTGTTGGTAACACTTGTCTATCAAGCCTTAACAACCGAAATACATAAATTAAATTATGCCAGTGAGACGGGTCAGAATTACAGGCATTTGTTGCGAATTAACAAGACACCGCCCTGGCGGTGAAGTAATGGGTTAATCGAGGGGATTTTCTATGAGTGACACCGCACAAAATGCGGGCCAATCCACGGGCGGCAACGCTGAAATCGACGAACAAACACGCCGTGACTTCCTGATTTGGAGTACGGCTGCGGTCGGTGCAGCGGGCACAGCTCTGGCTGTATGGCCCTTTATCGATCAAATGAATCCAGCGGCTGATACGCTTGCATTAGCATCGACTGAGGTCGATATTTCAAAAATCATGGTTGGCCAGAGCGTTACCGTTATCTGGCGTGGCAAACCTGTGTTTGTTCGTCATCGTTCTGCTGATGAAATTTCAGAAGCTGAAGTTGTCGATCTCGCACTATTACCTGATCCACAAGCAGATGGTGCGCGTGTTACCAAGCCGGAATGGCTGATCATGGTTGGTGTTTGCACTCACCTCGGCTGCATTCCTCTGGGCCAGAAACAAGGTGAAGAAAAAGGCGAATTTGGTGGCTGGTTCTGTCCATGTCATGGTTCGCATTATGATACTTCAGGTCGGATCCGCAAAGGCCCAGCGCCTAGTAATTTAACGGTGCCAACTCATCGTTTCGTCGATGATACCACCGTCCTAATCGGTTAAAGGGAATAATATTATGAGTGGTGGAACTTCGAAATTCCAATCAAATAATGGCCTCGTGAATTGGGTTGAGCATCGCTTACCAATTTTCTCATTCATGGACGCCCAATTGAACCAGTATCCGACCCCAAAAAATCTTAACTATTTTTGGAACTTTGGCTCGCTTGCCGGTATCATTCTTGTAATCATGATTGTATCCGGTATTGCGTTAGCTATGAGCTACACACCCCACACTGAATTTGCATTCTCATCCGTTGAGCGGATTATGCGTGACGTAAATTCCGGTTGGCTGATCCGTTATCTTCACGTTAACGGTGCTAGCATGTTCTTTATTGTTGTTTACATACATATGTTCCGCGGTCTTTATTATGGATCGTATAAAGCTCCTCGTGAAATACTATGGATGATTGGTATTTTCATTCTATTGGCAATGATGGCGACAGCATTTATGGGTTATGTGCTTCCATGGGGCCAAATGAGCTTCTGGGGTGCAACCGTGATCACAAACTTGTTCTCCGCATTACCGATCATCGGCGAGCCGATCGTTAAGTTACTTTGGGGTGGCTTTGTAGTTGAAAATGCGACACTGAACCGCTTCTTTGCACTGCATTATCTCCTCCCATTCGTGATCGTTGGTCTTATATTTATGCACCTTTGGGCGCTGCATATGCATCATTCAAACAATCCAACGGGCGTTGAAATTAAAGACGAAAAGCAAGACACAATCCCGTTTCATCCGTATTATACGATTAAAGATCTTTATGGCTTGGGCTTGTTGTTAACCTTTTTTGCTTTCTTTATATTCTTCGCGCCAAACTATTTTGGCCACCCAGACAACTACATAATGGCAGACCCGTTAGTAACTCCAGCCCATATTGTACCTGAATGGTACTTTCTACCCTTCTATGCAATCTTACGCGCCTTTACAACTGACTTCTTTATGTACATTCCATTTGCATGGTTAATGTCAGCTAAGCTCGCAGGTGTGATCGCGATGTTTGCATCAATCTTGGTCTTGCTTGCATTGCCATGGCTAGATCGCTCACACATTCGATCTTCAAATTACCGTCCAGCCTTTCGTATATTTTACTGGGTGTTCGTAATAGATTGCCTTGTTCTGGGCTGGGTCGGTGGACAAGCGGCTGAAGGAATCTTGGTAACCATCGGACAGTGGGCCACGTTCTGGTACTTTTTCCATCTCATTATCGTCGTGCCAGTTGTCGGCGTTCTTGAGCGACCAAAGGCCCTCCCAAATAGCATTGCTGCATCCATCAACGGTGCGCCTCAAGCGGCGGAGTAAAGCCATGCAAATAATAAAAACACTAACCGCAATCGCTATTACGGGTACTCTCATAATTGGTGTAAGCAGCACACAAGCAGCTGTTTCAGGCCCAAAACCTGAATCGATCAACTGGTCATTCAATGGTGTTTTCGGAACCTACGATCGGGCGTCATTACAGCGTGGATTTCAGGTCTTCCAAAATGTCTGTGCAGGCTGCCACTCATTGAACTTAGTAGCATTTCGAAATTTAAAAGCGCTTGGATACAACGAAAACGAAGTCAAAGCGATTGCCGCTGAATACGAAGTCCAAGATGGGCCAAACGAAGATGGTGACATGTTTGATCGCCCTGCAACACCAGCAGATCACTGGCCAGCACCGTTTGCTAACTCAAGAGCGGCAGCTGCTATGAATGGTGGCGCAGTTCCTCCAGATCTCTCATTAATCACAAAAGCACGTGGTTCTGGGGGCGACTCTGCTATTCGCGTATCAATGCTTCAGCCAAGTGGTTTCCCTCTCGGTGCTGACTACGTGCATGGGCTTTTAACAGGTTATCTTGAAGAAGCACCAGTTGGCTTTGACCTGCCTGAAGGCAAGTATTATAATAAATATTACCCTGGTCATTCTATTGCTATGTCTTCACCACTTGGCGAAGACGCAGTCGAGTATAATGATGGCACGAAGGCAACGACGGATCAGATGTCACGCGACGTAACTACATTCTTGGTCTGGGCCTCTGAGCCAGAACTTGAGCATCGTAAGCAGTTAGGCGTTAAGGTCATTTTATTCCTAATTGTCCTAACAGCTATGCTTTATGCGCTGAAGCGGAGAATCTGGGCGAACGTTCACTAAATTAAGAACGTCACCAACAAATAAAAAAAGCCCTGGTCTCTGACCGGGGCTTTTTCTTGTCCTAATGCTTGGACGATACTTGTCGACAATAAACAGCTTGGCGCCAACGTCTGTCTTTGATCGGTGCGGAGAATCACCGAAGTCTGAGACCTGATAGCTTATACCAGGCGTTATCACCACCTGACGGCCGTCTTTCAACTCGCTCGTCAACTCGCCTTCGAGGACATAAAGAATATGTCCCTTATAGCACCGATGATCAGCCAGATATCCGGGGGAATAATCGACAACGCGAACGCGTATCTCGCCCATATTAAACGTTCGCCAAACTGCCTCATCAGTTTCACCCGGATATGTCACGGGCTCGACTTTATCCCAGTCGGTAATCGTAAACGGCAGTGTCGGTAATTCCATTTGATCCCTCCAGATTTAACGTTTTGGATCAGCCCATGCACTATAGGACTTAAACTTTTCAAGCACGACATTCATCTCTCCCACCGTCAACAATTGTGGTTTGCCGATGGACAACGCTTTTAAATATTGCGCTGCGAGTGTTTCAATTTCGACCGCGCGTTTGAATGCGTCATCGATATCACGGCCCAGCACGATCATCCCATGGTTTGCCATCAGACATGCGATGCGCCCTTCAAGCGCCTCAAGCACAGCGTCGGCGAGCTTCTCAGTCCCAAACGTTGCATAGGGCGCGCAGCGAATATCGCGTCCACCACCCACCGCCACCATGTAATGAAAAGGGGGGATGTCACGCCCAAGACAAGCGAGCGTCGTCGCATTGATCGAGTGGGTATGTAACAACGCACCCGCCTTAGGCTTTGCCGCCATCACGCGACAATGGAAGTGCCATTCACTGGATGGATTGCGATGCCCGCGGAGTACCTTGCCCTCCATATCGACCTTCACAATATCTACGGGTTCCGTGCGCTCATAATCGAGACCAGATGGCGTAATAAGAAGCCCACCAGACACCCGTGCAGATGCATTGCCGCTGGTCCCCTGGTTCAAGCCCACATCATTCATCTTGCGACAATAAGCAATGAGCTCGCGGCGGATCTCAAAATCGGGAATGCCGCTATCAATCGGCGATCCAATATCGTGCGTTTCAGATTTTGGCTGATGAATGCTCTGTAACCGTGCAACAGGCTTCCCCCGGCGCGTAATAACAACTTCATGCCCCTGCTCACTCTCTGCAAGGAGGCGGGAAAACCGCTGATTGGCATCCGTCGCACTAATTTTTATCGGTGATTGCTTAGTATTCATTATTTAATAGTGAACTAACTATAAATTAAAGTCACTAATTAATATTTACTGCAAATATAGAAAATTATTCTACATCACCCCGGCAAAGGCAGGGTCCAGTTACATAATCAATATTTATGGTGAGCTGATATCACGCCATAAATCACGCCATGTTGGATTGTCATGTTCGATCAGTTCTAATTTCCACGATCTCTTCCATTCCTTCAGCGCCTTTTCTCAGCGAATGGCTTCATAAATACCGTTGAAGACTTCAAAGTAGACTAATGTCTTGCAGCCGTATTTTGCCGAAAACCCTGAAACGACACCTTCACGGTGCTCTCAAGTGCGCCGAACAAGATCAGATGTAACGCCTATATAGAGCGTTCCATTGCGTTTGCTGGCGAGAATGTAAACATAGCTTTCTTTTTCCATTTGAAAGGTAATGTAATGGTCAGAGGCATTTTCTAGATTCCGGCCGACGCCGGAATGACGAATACTTTATTAATCAAGCCACCTGCCCCTCGGGCGAAGGTCAAGATGAGGGGTATCAGCACGTAAAGAAAAGGGACTCATCGTTTAAACGTAATCGTCGATAAACGTTTCTATAATTGCATCTAGGCTCACGTCCGCCGAGCACCCGAGCGCCAGGGCGCGCGATGCATCCATGCCCGTTGGCCACGAGCCAACGATGGCGCGGACGGTTTCATCTGGAGTATCCGTAATGGGGCCAAGCGTAATACCGCGGCGTGCAGCAATTGTCTGCGTTGTTGAAATCATCGCATCAACGCTCGTAGTCAGATTAGGTAAGTTCACAACACGGTCGTCACTGAACGCGCTAGCGGGCGCATCTAGCAATGCCATAAGTCCAGCAACACAGGTCCGATAACCACCCACCATGATCGACATATCTCGCGCGACGGGGAGCTGGCACTCATCCCCCATCAATGGCTCGCGGATCACGCCACTAGCAAAACTGGAAGCAGCCGTATTAGGTTTACCTGGGCGTACAATGATCGTGGGCAAGCGCGCCACACGGCCATCGAGATAGCCTTTGCGGCTCATATCATTGATGAGAATCTCCATAACCGCCTTGGTCATACCATATGTATTCTGTGGCACAGGGCGCGTCATACCATCCACATATGCGGGCATCGCAGCACTGCCGAAAATCGCTAAACTTGATGTAAATAGAACTTTGGTTTGTGGCCCGTTGGCGCGCGCAGCTTCGAGGATAATACGTCCGCCATCCAAGTTGATCCGCATCGCCGCATCAAAATCAGCTTCTGCGCCTGCACTCACCATCGAAGCCAGGTGAACAACCGCGTCAGCACCCGACATGAGATCATGAACAAGCGCGGCATCAGCAATATCACCAACCGTGACTTTTACATGACCATCCAATGCGCCAAGACCGTCAGGCGGTGTCGCGATATCGAACAACGTGACATCGTCTCCACGCTTAATGGCTTGCTCGGCAATCAGCCGCCCTAAAAATCCACAACCACCGGTAATAACAAGTTTCATTCGATCCTCATAAATTTTTTGTTGGGCATATGCTTTAAATCAAGCAAGCTCAGGAAATAGCTTCGCCAATCCAGCCTTTGACGCGTCGCAGACACCGCGCTCAGTAATCAAACCCGTGACCAATCTCGAAGGCGTGACATCAAATGCCGGGTTTCCAGCATGGGCACCCTCAGGCACGATTTCGACGATGACAACTTCACCTGTGGCTGTTTTGCCCTGGATTTTTGTCACCTCATCGCCGTCACGTTCTTCAATAGGAATATCGCGCCCGTCATCAAGCGTCCAATCCACCGTCGGAGATGGAAGTCCTACATAAAATGGCACGCCGTTATCAAACGCCGCGAGGGCCTTTAAGTACGTGCCTATTTTATTACACACGTCACCACTCGCCGTCGTGCGGTCGGTGCCGGTGATACACATATCGACCCGACCTTCCTGCATCAAATGCCCGCCTGCGTTATCAGCGATCACGGTTAACGGCACACCATGGCGACCGAGTTCCCAGGCCGTCAGGCTTGCGCCTTGATTACGAGGGCGTGTCTCATCAACCCATACATGAACAGGGATGCCTGCGTTATGCGCCTTATAAATCGGCGCCAGCGCGGTCCCCCAATCCACTGTCGCCAGCCATCCAGCGTTGCAATGGGTAAGGATATTTACCGGCGCATCGGTGCCACGTTTTTCATATAATTTTTTGATAAGTTTGAAACCATGATCGCCGATGGATGAACAAATCTGGACATCGTCATCGCAGATTTCTGCCGCACGTGCATAAGCAACTGCAGGCCGGTCCGTGACAGCAATCGGCTTTAAGCGCGACGTCATATCATCCAAAGCCCAACGCAGATTAACCGCCGTTGGGCGCGTCGCATAAAGCTGTTGGTACGCTGCTTCCATGTGCGTATCCGACGCATCTGTATGCATCGCCAACGCCATTCCGTAAGCTGCCGTTGCCCCAATCAAGGGCGCGCCTCGGACCAGCATATCTTTGATCGCACGGGCCGCATCATCAACGTTTTCAAGCCAGACAGTCTCAAACACAAACGGCAGCTTGGTTTGATTAATGATCTCAACGCCCCAGCCATCGTCTGCAAGCCAGATCGTCCGATAATCTTTGCCATCAACTTTCATGCTTCAATACAATCCTTCTCAAAGTAAATTCTATGAAATCCAGCTTCTTTGATCTCGTGGGTTTTAAGGTATCCTAAAGCAGCATAGAAAGAAAAATTTTCCCACATGCGTATATTCGTATAAAGCCGGATGCACGATTTCTTGGCCTCAATAGCTGATTTTTCTACCACCGACATGAGAACTTTCCCTATGCCTTTTCCAGCAGTCAGCGGATCAACGGCGATATTCTCAATGAAGTAATCATCATCACGAGGATACGCGATCAGATAGCCGATGATGGTCCCGTCGATGACAGCATCACGGGCCTCACCTTTGAGGACATAGCTTAAAAAATCCGCAGCCATGGGTGCCGGGACCCGACCAATTCTAGGCACATACTTTAAATAAGCGCGCTCGGCGATCGCACGGATATGCTTTACGTCTGTACGAACAGCAGGCCGGATATCGATGTTAGCTTTAGCCTCTATAAGACCCGTCCAGCGACAGCATCTAGCTTGGCGACCATTTCAGGGTCACGCACGTCAGGCTGCGTGATAATGGCGTTATCCAAGACTGTCTGACAGCCCTGCGCGCATAGCTCGGTACGGCCAGCCAATCTTGGCACAACATTCATAACCAGGTCCCGCCCCTTGTCCGCATTGCCAAACAACACAGAAATAATCGCATCGACTGTGACGTGGTCATGATCCGGATGCCAGCAGTCAAAATCTGTGACCATCGCAATGGTCGCGTAACACATCTCAGCTTCACGAGCCAATTTCGCTTCTGGCATGTTGGTCATACCAATAATGTCACATCCCCATGATCGATAGAGATTGGATTCCGCAATCGTTGAGAATTGCGGACCTTCCATCGCCAGATATGTGCCGCCACGGGCATGTGGAATATCCAAAGCTGCAAGACTTTCAGTTATCGCATCACCGAGACGACTGCATACAGGATGGCCAAAGCCAACGTGCGCCACCAGGCCTTCGCTAAAAAAGCTTTTAGTACGCGCGAATGTACGGTCGATGAACTGGTCAATAACAACAAATGTTCCTGGGGGAAATTCTTCCTTGAGCGATCCAGTTGCAGACAGTGACAGTATCTCTGTGCAGCCTAGCCGCTTCAACGCATCGATGTTCGCCCGGTAATTCAACTCAGACGGCGGGATGCGATGTCCGCGGCCATGGCGCGGCAAAAATGCCATTTCCACACCCGCAAGCGTGCCGCGCAGGATTTCATCTGACGGCGCACCAAAAGGTGTCTCGACGGCTTCCCATCGAGCCCCTTCAAGGCCTTCTATTTCATAAAGACCGCTCCCACCAATAACACCGATCATCGGAGGAACTGTATGCGCGCTCACGAACCGTTGCCTTGGCGAATATTAGATTCAAAAAGCTGTGTTGTCCGCATGCCGGCAATCGCTGCTGAACGTGGGTCATAGCTCCCACGCATATCACAATGGAACCCATGGTCAGCGTCATAAACGTGCACATCCACATCCGACTGAGCTTTATCAATCGCATCAACATCGGTCATTGAAATTGACGCATCCCGATCACCGAAGTGTAAGATCGTCGGGCATTTTGGTGTCTCAGACATGACCCCGTTAATACCCCCACCGTAATACCCGCTGGCAGCCTGGATATCTAATCGACACGCCGCCAAGTAAGTGACAAACCCGCCCCAGCAATACCCAACGGCACCAACACGCCCTGCATCAGCGACAGCAGCACGTGCAGCTTCAACATCAGCCATAACCTGGTCCAGATGCTCATTCGCCGTCGCCTTATGGGCGCGACCTTGTTCAATATCAGAAGGCTCATACCCAACTTCAAAATTCCGTTCCCATCGGTCATAAAGGGCCGGTGCGATAGCCGTGTAACCAACAGCGGCCCAACGCTCAACCAAATCGCGAATGTGAACATTAACGCCAAACACTTCTTGAATAACGATGACAGCGCCCAACGGCGTGCCTTCAGGATCTGTACGATACGCATCAAAGGTGTGGCCATCGCTGGCAGTAAGTTGAACAGTTTTCGACATGTTTTATTTCCCTATTTATATAGTGCGAAAAAATACCTAACGTTCTTGCATAGAGCAAATAGGTAAAGAAAAGAGGTTTCTTATCTTTATTATTCAACTCTCTTGTGATTAAACTTTAGAAAAATTACCAGCATGGAGTGTTAAAGTATGCGTCTCACAATAACTACCCAGCCGATCATCGTCATCTTACTGCTCCTCAGCGCTTTTGTAATATTAGGTTGCCAAACGACGGGCGTCTCACCTTCAACATCAGCATCCACAAACACCTTCAAGGTCTCACAAGACAGCTACAATCTTTTTTATCTGTAAGCTGCAGGTACTCG
>DGOK01000130.1:23445-62633 GCA_002389385.1 Rhodospirillaceae bacterium UBA4468
CGTTCAATTGCGGCGTTCCGCGTTTGATATAGGCGTGACGAATTCCTTTATCCTCGACATGCCAGTGAAACTTGGCCTGGAATTCATGACCGTTGTCAGTGCGGATTTCCTTGATGCGAAACGGGAATTTTTTGATGACATGATCAACAAAGTCAATCGCGTTAGCTTGTGTGTGTTTGAGGTAAACTTTTAGTGCCCTGACCCTGGTCGCATCGTCGATCGCAGTATATTGGAAGCGTCGAATTTTCTCTCCCTGCTTTCCTATGAATGTCAGAAACTTAACGTCCATCTGGATGTGATGCCCCGGGACCTGCTTGTTGTAGCGTTTTGTGTGGACCTTGCGCACCCGCGTACCGCGAGGGAGCCGGTTGACGCCATGACGTTTCAACATTCGTGAGACCGTCGCATCGGATATTTTGATGCCGTGATAACGCTCAAGATACCCAACAATCCTCATCGGCCCGAGATGGTATTTACGCCGGAGTTGGAGGACTTTCTCCTCAATCTCAATCGGCGTCCTGTTGGCATGCCATTTAGGGATTGGTGGGCGATTTATGAGACCATCTTCGCCATGCTTCGCGTAGGACTGGCGCCAACGATAAAAGCTGGTTCGGCCAATCCCAAAATAACGGCACGTCTTGGCTACATGCCCGGTCTCCTCAGCATATCTAAGAATGCATAGTTTGCGTTGAATCTCGCGCTGATCGGTGTTCATAAACATCTTCTCCTCAGAAAATTAAGAGGTTAATGAAAATGTTCCGCGAGTAACGACATATCTACAAGGGTCAGGTCCTGATGTCCTCCATGTTCAAATTGATGCTGCTTCTAGTCCAGGTAATTCTGGTGGACCTGTATTTTTGAATGATCGCGTTATTTCTGCCGTCTCATGGGGCCGAGTTGATCGTGGATCGAATGGCCTAGGCTTTTCTGTACATCATTCTGAGGCACAGCGGTTTTTAAACGAAGCTCTCGGCAATGGTTCTTAGGAGATCAGCAATGTATTCAGTTTTGAAATTTATATGTTTCCCGTTATCAAAAGGGTTCGTAACGACCATCCTCATCACCCTGGTCTTGAGTGCTTGTGTTGGCGCACCACCAACACGGATGGGCATGGTCAAAGATCCAGATACTGGATTAATGATCGGTTCGCGCGTTGAGAATAGCATCATCACGGACGCTTCTTTTCATAAGAACAACAAGATTAAAGTCCGCATTCGGAACACATCCGGTGACATCGCATTCGATTTGAATGCTTTCCGTTCCACACTAGAGAATGCATATGCAAACGCTGGGTATGTGCCAACATCGGAGGGCGACTTTGGTATCTTAGTTGATGTTAATGTGCGCTATAGTGGTCATATTCAGGCAAATTTAGAAGCTGAGTATGGGTTCCTTGGCGCCGCTGTGGGCGGCATTACTGGTTATCGGTCAGGTGCTATTGCTGGCACGGCAATGGGCGTCGTTGCAGGGGCAACATTAGGCAGTATTGCCGGTAGTTTTGCTACAGAAGATACATATATCATTGTAACGAATGTGACCTATGCAAGCGTTAAAGATACGCGCATGAAAAAACCATCGAAAACGGTTACTTTTAGTCGTAGCAGAAGCATATACAACGAAGAAAAGAAGCGTGGATTAAAAACAACAATCACAACAGGTGTTGCCGTTTATGCTGGCGGACGAAATACGCCACAATCGGTCATTGTAGAACAGGTTCGTGAACGCATAGCCCGGATCGCCAGCAATATCATCTAATTACTCAGCAGCAGGCTTAATTTCCGGCCTATTTAACGTAAAAGTACGATCTACTGAAGTGTAATCCATGTAACCAAGGCGGGCTGTTGGACGGAATTTTAAGACATCTATAAACCCGTCCTTCATGACCTCGTCACGGACATGAACGCCGACAACATGGCCGACACAGATTGCATTGCCTGAACCGTTGCGATCCACAGGTAATTCCATGGTCTGGTAATATTTGCATTCAAGATGGATCGGCGATGCCTTTACCCGCATGGGCTTCACAAGCTCGGACGCTTCCATCTCGATACCCGCATGCGCGGCTTCATCGATTTCCGGTCCGTAAGCAGCACTTGTGTCATTCATCGCATCAATCAGGTCGAGCGATACCATTGAACATACAAATTCACCCGTTTGCTCGGCATTAAAGATGCTGTCTTTAGGCGCATCCGCGGACCGGGCACCACTGGAAAACATCACCATTGGCGGATCACCAGCAACACCGTTAAAGAACGAGTAAGGCGCCAGGTTCGGCACACCATCCGGACTGATTGTTGAAATCCATCCAATAGGGCGCGGGATCACACAGCTTTTGAAGGGATCGCGCGGTAGTCCATGGGGTTCGTTTGTATGCCAAAACATATTGTCGTCCTTAATTCTATTTGGTGAGAGCGTCGCCCGTATACGGCACTGTTTCTTCAACAATGTCCCAGATATGTCGTGCTGTTGGATGCGATTGTTCTTCATGTATATGCGCGACAAGACCAGCAGACCGGCTTATCACAGCAAATCCACGCATAATTTCAGGCGGCACATCTAATTCTAGCATCACAGCAGCAACGGCCCCGGTCGCATTGATGGTCAAATGTTTGCCAAGTTCATCATCAATGATCGCAGATAATCTTTTCATCGCATCAATATAGGTGCCCTTGATGCCATCTTGCACCAATGCGATTTGAAATAATTTCTCAGTACGGGGATCATCTGGTCTATGAAGATGATGACCAAATCCAGGCAAGGGGTGCTTGGCGGCGCGCAACTCTTTGACCTTACGGCGAGCTGCGACATCAAACTCATCCGCATCGTTCAGTAATGCCATCAGCAACGTCGATGCATTCTCTAATGTGCCAATGAACTGCGATCCGACATTTAACAACCCTGCTGCAACGGCTGACTGTAACGCCTCGGGCGCTGAATGATACGTCAGACGCGTCGAGATCGCGCTTGGTGTTAAACCGTGTTCCATCAACGTCAAAAGAACTGCATCCAAGATCACGACGTCACCCGATGAGGGTTTGCGCCCCAAAATGTGCATAAACATCATTTCAGTAAACGTGAAATTTCCCATCAACTCGCTGACGAGCCCATCGTCACGGTAATATAATTCTTCGTTCGTGTGCGTGGCTAAGCGCGTTTCCGGTGTCTTTTTACTCATGCTGAGGCCTCTTCTTTTGGTGTGAACATCACTTTAGCTTCGCGGCGTAAAACCTTGCCAACAGGGCTACGTGGCAGTTCGTCAACGATGTGAACAACCTTTGGTGTTTTAACGGCATCAAGACGCTCCTTAACAAATGCTGCGATCTCCTCACTGGTTGCTGAGGAACCCTTTCGGACTTCAACAGCTGCCGTCAGGGCTTCACCCCATTTTCTATCCGGAACACCAAAGACAACACATTCCGTCACATCAGGATGCTGGCCAAGGACAGTTTCGACATCACTTGGATAGACATTGAAGCCACCCGTAATCACAACATCACGGATACGGTCTTTAATATAGATAAATCCTCGGTCATCAATGACGCCAACGTCTCCTGTATGGAGCCATCCGTCGATAATCGTCTCAGCCGTTTTGTCGGGCATTTCGAAATACCCCTTCATCACCAGGTCGCCTTTTACGACGATCTCACCGCTTTCACCGCAGGGCATGATATTGCCGTCCGGGTCCATGGTCTCAACACGTGTGTTGCATGTCGCACGACCAGTCGATGCCCAGTTTTCTGGCTTGATCCAATCTTCGGACCGCATACACGTTACAATCTGCGGCGCTTCGGTCTGACCGTAGCAAGTCTCCAACGCATTATTGAAAACACTCATGGCGCGCTGGACTTCGTCTTTGCGGATTGCAGCACCGCCGACAATAAGATGCTTCAGACCTGTAAAGTCGCAGTCTTCAATCCCCTCCTCGTCGAGCATCATATATATGACGGTCGGCGGCAGGAATATCGACGTTACGCGCTCGGCCTCAAGTGCCTCTATAATGGCGGCAGGTTTGGCGGGACCCATCAACACTTGAGTACCACCAGCGGCAAAGGTTGGCATAATTAACGTGTTCGTGCCGTGTGTCATCGGCGCTGCAAGTAAATGTCGATCATTCTCATCAAAATTAAATTCAATCAGCATCGACGTAATGCAGGTATTCCAAACCCGGTACGTTTGCATGCACCCTTTTGGTTGTCCGCTTGATCCGCCGGTGAATTTTATCGCCTGTAGGTCATCAAGATTAATATCGTGGCGTTTGGGCATTTTCCCCATAAACGCATCAACAAGACCGGCCAGCGTTTTCTCTTCGGGCTTAGCTGATCCAAGTTTCGCAGTGATACGCGTTGCGAAGCCGCTATTAACTTTATCGGAACAATCAGCATCAACGAAGACAATAGTTGGACCCGTAACTTCACATATACGATCCAATTCAGGCTTGCCGTTGCGCGGGTTGAGAGGCACCCATGTCTTGCCGGATGCGAATGTCGCAAGCCACGCAAGCAAATGCTCAACAGTATTATAGCCACAGATCCCAACGCGCGTTTGCGGGTTCGGATCAATCGATTGGATCGCTGCCGCCAGCGCGTTCGCCTGGGCCGCTAGATCTACATAAGTGATTTCTGTATCACCATCTTTAACGGCAATACGGTTTGGGAATTTAATCGCGGCACGAAGGAAATGATCGATAGGAAACATATTTATTCACCGTCCTCAATCATCTCTGTTTTGAACTTCTTCCAACGTGTCACGTAATGTTCAGCAATCCGCGTCAAATCTGCGATCCCTTCTGGTTTAACTTGTTTAATGACACGTCCAGGTGCACCAACGACCAATGAATTATCTGGGATTTCTGTTCCTTCTGTGATCAAGGCCTTGGCACCAACGATACAGTTCTTGCCAATCTTTGCGCCGTTCAGCACAACCGCGCCGATGCCGATCAATGTATTATCACCGACTTCACAACCATGAAGCATGGCCATGTGGCCGATTGTCACATTGCGCCCAACGCGAAGCGTGTAACCAGGGTCCGTATGTAGAACGCTGTTCTCTTGTACGTTCGATCCTTCGCCAATGACGATCGGATCATTGTCACCGCGAATCACTGCCCCAAACCAAACACTTACGCCTGCTTCTAACGTGACCTGACCAATGACAGACGCATTAGGGGCGATCCAATAATCGTCCCCTCGGGTTGTGACTTTATGTTCACCTAGTGAATACTTCATAGGTTCTCTCTCCGGAGCTCGGTTTTTCATTTATTTAGACGTGGGGTGACAAGGCCTGAGTTACCAGGTCTTTCCTGAACGGATAAGAGCCAGTGTATCTTTTGCAGGTTGTGGTTTAGCAAAGAAGAAACCCTGATCGTTCGTGTTCCATTTTCATCTTTGTCATTACAATCTCGATTCCAGTTTAAGCCAAGTGTAATTTTATAGCTCAGAACAGAACGGGCAATAACACATATGTCCAAATTGCGACTAAAGAAGCAAATGAAGAGTGTTGAATTACATGTAACCACCCGGGTTGCTGAGCGAATGTTGTGTGAGCTCACAAGTTAAATAGTCAAAGGCTTCGTCAATATCATCGGTCTGATGGAACAAGTCCAAATCTTCTGGTGCGACGGTTCCGGCTTCAACCAGCGCATCAAGATTAAATGCTTTATCCCAGAACGCCGTTCCAAACAGCACCGTAGGGACGCGTTTCGATAGCTTACCCGTTTGCGCCAAAGTGAGTGTTTCAAATAACTCGTCCATGGTCCCAAATCCGCCGGGAAAAACCAGCATTGCCTTGGCCAGGTACGTGAACCAAAACTTCCGTATAAAGAAATAATGGAACTCGAAACAAAGCTCACGGGTGATGTAAGGGTTTTCGTGTTGCTCGAACGGCAATGATATATTCAGGCCAATATTAATACCCGCGGCCTCAGACGCACCTCGGTTCGCGGCCTCCATAATGCCGGGGCCACCGCCTGTGCAGATAACAAAGCGACGATCAGATCCCTCAAGCGTTTTTGACCATTCGGTAAGACGATGTGCGAGTGTACGCGCTGCCTCGTAGTACTGAGACATCGCAAGATCACGCTCGGCGCCTGCGACGTCGCCATTATGACGCTTTGCTGCGCTTAAGTGCTTCTTGGCGTCTTCTCGGCTTTTGGTGCGTGCCGATCCAAAAATACAATGGTATCGGCAATATTATACTCTTTGAACCGTGCTTCTGGTTCCATGTATTCAGCAAGTATTCGGAGAGGGCGTGCCTCGCGACTATTAAGGAAAGACATATCCTCATAAGCCTTCAACAGATCAGGTAAGCCTTCGGGCTTGTTTTTATCAGGGTCAGATGGAGCCATAGAAAGCGTCCTCTTCTATTGGGTATTGTCTACCTTACCCCATCTTGCCACAGCTGCATCATCACTTGCGCGTGCGTCGACCCATTTTGGGCCGTCAGGGGTATCTTCGAGCTTCCAGAAAGGTGCGCGCGTTTTAAGGAAATCAATTAAATAATGACATGCTTCGAACGAGGCTTCCCGGTGCGCTGATGCTGCAGCAACAAGAACGATTTGATCACCTGGCTCTAATCGGCCATATCGATGGATGATCAATGTTGCCTCTAACGGCCAACGGTCGTGGGCTTCGGCCTCAATTTCTTCTAATGCGCGCTCGGTCATGCCCGGGTAATGTTCAAGCGTCATCGCGCCAATATTCGCGTCCCCCGCCATATCCCGCACGAGCCCCACAAATGAGCATAATCCACCAATCCCATGATTGCCGTCACTCATACCGCGCAGTTCGTCTCCGAGATCAAAATCCTGTTCCTGGACGCGAATCACATTAGCCTCCCGTAACCGGTGGGAAGAACGCGACTTCATCGCCAGCCTGAACTTTGTGATCAAAGCCGACGTGGTTCTGGTTGACCGCGACACGAACCAAGTCATCACTTTCAAAAGCATCAGCGTAACCGTCGCCCTTGGCCCGAAGTACTGTAATAAGATCAGCGACCGTGCTGACATTATCTGGCAATTCAAGCTCTTCAGACGCAGTACCTGTGCGCTCACGTACCCATGCGAAATATAAAAGTTTAAGCATTCTATCCTGCCAAAAGCCCACTAAAGGGGAGGTAAGTTACTTCTGTGCCCGCGTCGAGTTGAGTCACGTCTTCTTCGATCTCAACCAATCCATCTGCGCCAACCATCGATGTTAAAATACCAGCACCACTGGAATGATGCTTGGTGGCAATCGATTGGCCATCTGCATTTTGTTTCAAGCTGGCCCGCACCCATTCGCGGCGGCCAGATTTCTTTTTATAATCAAAATCAGTCGCCACCCGCACGCGCGTTGGCGTGTAGCCAACTTCTCCACCCAGCTTACGCAGCATAGGTTGAGCCACCATCAAGAACGTGACCATGGCTGCAACAGGGTTCCCCGGCAGGCCAACGAACGCTGTTTGAGCAATCTGACCCAGCGCGATAGGTCGTCCGGGCTTAATTGCCAAGCGCCAGAAATTAATATTGCCAAGATTTTCGACCGCAGCTTTGACGTGATCTTCCTTGCCAGCGGACACGCCGCCTGACGTCAACAAGACATCCTGATCTTCTTTGGCCGCATCCAAAGCACTCGTGATCGCTTGTAAATTATCAGGCAAAATGCCGAGGTCTGTTATTTGGATACCAAGGCCGTCCAGCATCGACATAACGGTGTATCGATTGGCATCAAAGATACAACCTTCTGGCGCGTCATCACTTGGATCACGCACTTCGTCGCCCGTTGAGAACACACCCACTTTGAGTGGCTGATAAACGTCGAGCGACTGACATCCGATTGACGCCGCTAAACCAATTTCCTGCGCCCGCAACTTCGAGCCGGCTGTAACAATGACATCGGCGACTTTCACGTCTTCGCCAGCAAACCGCCGATTTGATCCGAATTTAAGACCCAGCGGCAATGTAACGGTATCACCCTCAAGCTGACAGTCTTCTTCCATGAAAACTGTATCCATGCCAGCAGGCATCGGCGCACCGGTAAAGATACGCACAGCCTCACCACGCTTTGCATCACGCCCCAAAGGATGCCCCGCCGCGATACGTCCCGTCACAGGCAGCACCGTATCGGTGTCACTTTTTAAGTCATCAAAGAAAACAGCAAATCCATCGACAGCACTGTTATCGAGAGGCGGTACATTTCGGGTTGAGACAATATCTGTGGCCAGAATACGTCCCAAGGAAGAACGGAGAGGTACGGTTTCAGTACCAACAACACAATCTAGTCGTTGTTCTAGATCACTCAGCGCCGAAGCATACGGGATAAGCGCATCGCCAAATGCGAAACAGTCATCCTTAAGCTGCGCCATTGCGACGCTCCGCCGGGAGTTCACAAAAATTAATCACAAAATCGGCAACGGCCTCAATATCATCAAGATCAATCTGCGGGATTGTAACGTCGAGCGATATTGTCGAGGCCACCGCAACAATTGAAGTGTCATCAGCACAAATCATCGGCTTGCCAACCTCTGGACGGAACACTTCCATCTTTGGGTGAGAATAAGATTTAAAGCCCTCGATGAGCACCAAATCGACCTCTGACATCCGTGCCAACATCGTTTCGATGTTAGGCTCAGGCTCGCCACGGTTCTCGTGCAGCAACGCCCAGCGCGCCGCACCTGTAATGACCACTTCGTGCGCGCCAGCAACGCGATGCTCAAACGAGTCTTTGCCCGGCTTGTCGATATCAAAATTATGATGTGTATGCTTGATCGTTGAGACTTTAAGGCCTTGCGCAATCAAGGCAGGAATGACCACTTTAACAAGCGTCGTTTTGCCGCTGCCGCTCCATCCTGCAAATCCGAATATTTTCATTATTGAGTGCCTTTGCTGGATTTCATCATCAAATCTAAATAAGGATTATATCGTCTTAAACGACACATTTTCAACTTGCTGAAGGAATGTCGCTATTAGGTTTACTGGCGACTTTCTTGTCGCGTTTCTCTTGGTTTTCACGTTTATCAACGGCCACGATCTGGCGAATACCTACAATGAGATAATCCGCCCCCGTAATGATTGTCAGCAATGCAGCGCCCCATAAACCATAAACACCGATTTCAGTCGTTGTTAACGGGCCAAAATCAGGACCCGCGGGTCCAACAAGCAGAAACCCGAGTGCCAACATCTGCAAAACCGTTTTCCACTTTGCGAGCGCGGTGACGGGCATTGGAACTCTGACTTCAGCCAAGTACTCACGCAAGCCTGAAACCAGTATCTCTCGGCACAAAATCACTGCTGCCGGGATCACAAGCATATCTTGTATGCGCCCAACCCCAATCAAGAGTAAAAGTACGGACGCTACCAATAATTTATCTGCGATCGGGTCTAGAAATCGGCCAAAAGCTGACTGCTGCGCCAAGGCGCGCGCAAGGTAGCCATCAAAAAAATCAGTAAGACATGCAAACGTATAAAATGCGAATGCCACCCAATTCCCCAAGGGTGCGTCAAAGCCAATAAGCGTTGCAATCATCACAGGGATTACCGCTATCCGACCCATCGTCAACATGTTGGGGATTTTCGTCAGCATTCACTCAGCCTTATGTGCGCGCGAGCTTTAATCTCGCTTCTTTTGCTGTTTTAGCAGATTCCCAAGGACGATGAAACCAGCAGAGATGCTCATTCATTCAAATTTATTGGATATAAACAAAATTCTTCGCTGTTTAGTCATCAGGATGAAACCAATCGTATATTTTCTTGGCCATTGCACCGCTAACACCATCAACTTTTTCCAGGTCTTTGTTTCCAGCGTTAGCAACGGATTGAGCCGATCCGAAATGATGGAGCAGCGCTTTTTTCCGTTTGGCACCAATGCCTGGCACATCGTCTAAAATTGACCGCTGGATTTGTTTGCCCCGCTTGGCACGGTGCGTCCCAATCGCAAATCGGTGCGCCTCATCACGAATACGTTGCAGGAAATAAAGGACCGGGTCTTTGTGCTCTAACTGAATAGGCTCTGTTTTACCGGGCAAAAAGATCTTCTCACGACCCGCATTTCGGTCTGGCCCCTTTGCAATCGCCGCCAACGGGACATCTTCGATACCTAAAAGCTCAAACACATCCAGAGCGGCTGATAACTGACCCTTACCACCATCGACGATGACCAGGTCAGGCCACTGCCCTTTGGTGCGATCCGGATCTTCTTTTTGAGCACGAGTAAATCGGCGCTCAAGGACTTCGCGCATCATATCATAGTCATCACCAGCTGACGCTTCACCAGAACCAGCGCGCCTGATATTGTATTTCCGGTATGCGTTTTTCATGAAGCCTTCAGACCCAACAACGATCATTGCCCCAATCGCGTTGGTCCCAGACACATGCGAGTTATCATAAACTTCTATGCGTTCAGGCGATTCGTCCAGTTTCAAAACCCTCGAGAGCCCCTCAAGTAATCTTTGTTGTGACGCGCTTTCAGACATTCTGCGCGCAAGTGCATCTCGTGCATTCAAAATCGCCTGCGCCATGACACGTTTTTTTTCTCCCCTGCTCGGAACCCGAACTTCGACCTTGCGCTCTGCCCTGACTTTAAGGGCTTTTTCAACGAGCGCATGGTTTGGGAGTGTGTGCGACGTTAAAATCATCTGTGCCGGCTTGGTTCGGGCATAAAACTGACCGACAAACGCTTCAAGGATTTCTTCAGGGCTGTTTTCTTTCGCGTGGCTCGGGAAATACGCCCGGTTTCCATAGCTACGCCCACCACGGAAGAAGAACACCTGAACGCATGTTTGTCCGCTGTCGTGATGAAGCGCGATGACGTCAGCCTCGTCGAGACCTGCCGAGACCGCTTCATGTTTCGATTGAACCCGCGTTAACGCCTGAATTCTGTCACGGTACTGTGCCGCCATTTCAAATTCGAGGGCATCGGATGCACTCTGCATTTTTTCAGCCAATTTGCGCTGGATACGCTGACTATCACCCGTCAGAAACTCCCGTGCCTCATCAACCAGGCTCAGATAGTCAGGTTTGCTCACCCGATCGACGCAAGGGCCACTGCATCGTTTTATCTGATAGAGTAGACACGGCCGGGTGCGATTACTAAAAACACTGTCGGAGCATGTCCTGAGCAGAAATGCCCGCTGCAACAAACCAAGCGTATCGTTTACCGCCCAAACAGATGCGAATGGACCGAAATATTCACCTTTGCGACTTCTAGCCCCTCGATACTTCACAATCTGCGGGTAATCGTGATCGCCCGTAATCAAAATCATTGGAAACGTTTTATCGTCTCGCAGCAGAATATTGTAACGCGGCGCATATCGCTTGATCAGGTCAGATTCCAAAAGCAGTGCTTCTGCTTCGGTTTCCGTTTTCACGATCTCAAGTTCAATCGTCTGCGAAATCATCCGTTGAATACGAATGGATTGTCTCTGCGGACTTGCGTAACTGGTGACCCGTTTTCGAATATTCTTGGCTTTACCGACATAGAGCACGTCACCATGCTCATTCAGCATACGATAAACACCTGGTGACGTTGGCAAATTTGGAAGCCTCGACTTGATTGCATCCGCACCTTTCTCAGCCGAGATTTCCGGCCTTGAAACGTCTAGGGCATCATTTTTTGAGGCATCATCCATCTGTACTTAATCACCGATCAGAGCCGCGCGGTCAACCGACCAAGACGCATTTGATGTCATATTCGCGTTAACCATAAACCTATCCACCGTTCCTGTGGATAACCATGTTCATAAAACCGAGCACAGAGCAAAAACCCTATGATTCTATGGGACTTAGCCAAAATGCCCAAAAATTAGGCAACTTCCTAATGCATTGATTTTTATGTATTTTTTTGTAACGGCGCAGGAAACATGGAGTATTAGTAATAAGATAGACATATCACTGAAACAAATCTCAAATTGTGCAAAACATGCGGCGCGCCAAATTACCGAAGAACTGAAATCATTAAATAATCGCTATTTATTAACGACTTATAGCTCTGTATTAAATCGTTCAATTTCTACGCCGACACTCTGAGCATTATCAAAAATATCGAGCTTTTCGACCCGAACACGCGCGGACCGAACTCGATGATCTGTCAGACACATTGCAGCGATAGATTCGGCCATGGTTTCAACAAGCCCAACATGGCCTTTATAAAAGATTTCCTGAACACCATTTACCAACTGCTCATAGCAAACAACATTCGCTAAATCATCATCCAGGCCCTCTTCGCCTTCACGAACAGCAAGATCAAGATTCACGCGAACCCGCTGGGTCTTATCTTGTTCATGAGCATGAATACCAATGAGTGCATCAAGCACAAGATCACGAACGAAGACGTGGCGAACACGCTGCCGCGCGTCGGCAATGTTAAGAGGCTGTAAAACTTCTGTTGCCCTTGTGCTCACAATCGTCACTCCTCATCCAAATCAATCAATTTATTATGGGTCATTCTCTGGGTGCTGTTTCTTCTGTTTCATGCGCCCAATTCAAATGCTGACCGGCATCTACTGCGATCATCTGACCTGTCACCGATCCAGCGTCAAGAAGAAACGCGGCTGTAGCGGCAACCTCAGAAGGGTCGACAACCTTTTCCAGCGGCGTTTGCTGCGCTTGAATATCAAAGTCTTCTTGGCTTTGGCGTGTACTCGGTAGCACTGGACCCGGGCCAATCGCATTAACGCGGACTCTAGGAGCCATTGCCCGCGCGAGAACCTGTGTCTGATCCCAGAGCGCCATCTTGCTCAGGGTATAGCTTGTGAAATGCTTGGACGGGTTGAGGACGCGCTGATCAACAATATTGATGATTGCACCGTTCATTCCATCAGATAGTTGGTTTAAGAGGCCTTGAGCAAGTACAAAGGGGGCACGCACATGGACAGCCATGTGCAAGTCCCATAGCTCTTTAGTCCCAGTCTCTAAATCATCGCGCACAAACACTGACGCATTGTTCACAATTGCGGATAGCCCACCAAACGCCGCCGCTGCCTCAACGCCAAGGCGAACAACCTCAACTTCGTTCAGTAAATCAGCTTTTAAGGCTAATGCTTTCCCACCATAGGCTTCAATGGCTTCAACTGTCGATAAAGCATCCTGGCGTGAGCCATTATAATGGACGATGACGTTCCAATGATCGGCTGCAAGCCGCTCGGCTATCGCGCGCCCAATACGCTTGCCTCCACCTGTGACGAGAACGTTCCGCATATTCATCCTTAGCTCAGAATTTCGTTAAATAGCCGCCAAGATACGGTCAACGCCATAACCCTGAGCACCAATATATGCGATGTATAGAGCAAAGAAGACACATGCATATCCGCGTGTCAGTTTCATTTTTCCAAGCAAAATTAGCATCAACATCACTGTGGCAGCTAACATAATCCATATATCAAAATTCAGCACCTGAGCGGGCACTGGGATATCAATAACAACGGCTACAATACCACCAACAAGCATCATATTAAAAATGTTTGATCCAATCACATTGCCGATTGCGACGTCTGGATGGCCACGATATGCCGCGACAACGGACGCGACTAATTCTGGTAATGATGTACCAAATGCAAACAATGTTATGCCAATAACCTCTTCGCTCACACCAAATGAACGCGCAATCTCGGAGCCACCTGTGACCAGAATATCCGCTCCAAATGCCAAGCCAAGAATACCTGCAATCGCAATAGCGATCGCCAGCGGCATGCTTTTAGGAATACCCTTTTCAAGCTCTTCGAGTTCTTCTGCGTGTTCCTTCATAACCTCAGGGTCTGATTTCTCACGGAAATATGAAACAAGCAGGAATGCAATAAATACGACCAGCAAGATGACGCCGGCCATCATGTCCAATGTGCCCTGAAGGCAGAGAACGACAAACAGCACTGAACCACCGCCAAGGAGTAATATGTCACGCTTCAGTGCGTCAGGTTTTGCAAGGATTGGGGCCACAAGACATGTGATGCCTAGAATAAGCCAGACGTTCGCAATATTTGATCCAACAATATTACCAATCGCAAGACCGGTTGAGCCGCTTAACGCAGCTTGAAGGCTCACCATTAATTCTGGAGCAGATGTACCAAAGGCAATCACGGTCATGCCGATAACCATGGGTGAAATACCCAGCTTCTCAGCGATGATCACAGCGCCGCGCACCATGGCTTCAGCAGCGATAACAAGAATTGCGAAGCCCGCGAGCACTTCTAGGTACATTATCATGAATTAGTCCCCTCGATCTTCCAGCGATCCGCTATGGGCTGAAATGAAGCAACAATAGCCTCGTAAACTTCGCGTTTAAAGGGGACAATTATCGTTGGAATACGATTTAATGTTATCCAGTCCCATTTCTGGAACTCTGGTGTGCCATGAGTACATAAATTGATCTCTTTCTCATCCCCGATGAAGCCATACGCGAACCACCGTTGCGCCTGCCCAATATTATTCTTAAAGCGTTTACCCAAGATTTCTGGCGGAAAATCATATGTAAGCCATCCATCGAGCTCGGATAGAAGCTCAACAGAACGAATACCTGTTTCTTCATAAAGCTCACGTCTTGCGGCGGCCTCGGGATCTTCACCGGCATCCAAGCCACCCTGGGGCATTTGCCAGGCGAACGCATCCAACGCAGCCATCTCAATCCGACATCCCATAAAAACATCGCCATTCGCGTTAAAAACAACAGCGCCAGAGCAAGGGCGGTATCCACTCGGTAATTCAGTGTAATGAGGCATCAGGAATTCATTCTATTGAACGGGAGATGGTAACGTTGCAACAGCAGATACCGGCACTAAAGCGACCCCTTTGTCTTTGATCGTCGCAATCCAATCCAAAATATTCTTAATCGATACAGGATATGGCCGCGCTGTCGCCATAATTGACCCACGTTCCTTGGCCATTGCCTCAAGGCGATCAAGATTTGTTCTGATTTGTTGAATTCTAGGAATTGCGTCGATATACATTTCGCTCTCGGCATAGGCAATATTGAGCTCTTTTGCGATCGGTAACGCTCCGTTGCGTGAACGCGCACCGCCAATCACAAACATCAAGCCACGATCATTTATTGTTTTAATAACTTGGCGCAATTGGCCGTCTGCATTCATAAACCGTGATCCCATCATCGTCACGAGACCAACGTAACCGCCTGCACTGGCCATCACAGTATCAAGGCGGCTCTCATTCTCTGCCAATTGAATGCGTGTATCCAAGGCCAACGGCCCTGCGTCTTCCAGGGGGAAGTCTTCGCTTTCCATCGGCATGGAAATATAAACTTCGTGACCTGCCAAGCGTGCCCTGAAGACCCAATCATCCAGATCACGGGCGTAAGGGCTTAGAACAATGCTGACCTCGGCAGGTAGCTTTTTGATCGCCCCTAATGATGCCTGACGACTAAGCCCAACACCTTCAATCATTAATGCGATTTTCGGTTCTGTAATACTTGGATCTAGCGGTCTTGCGTAGACCTGCCAAGGTTTGGAGCCGTTTGAGCCAATCTTGGGGAGTTTTCCAACCCCGTCTTTTTCTTCAAGCAATGCACTGATTGGCGCTTTTGAGAGAGCGCGGCTTTGATCTGCTGCACTTGGCTGATCAGGAATGAGTGCCATAGCCCCACTTGCCACTGCCGGGATCACCATACCGCCCCCAGCTGAATTTGAGCCAATAACAGAATTCAGACTGTTCAGCGAATTCATTGTCGTGCCGGATGTTTCCTCGCCTGGAGCCGTAGAGGCAAAAGAACTGGATTCTGGTTCAGGTGCTGCATCAGCAGGCACGGGCGCGGCAGCTGTAGAATCTTCCGCCGGCTGTTCACCAAACGCGGCACTGTTCAAACTAGAAATACTGGCGTTCAAACTGCCAGGCACGGCGGGCATGTCCATGGAAACAACGCCTGGGCGTTCTTCTTTCTCAGCAACAGTCGGCTCAGAATCGCCCGAGAATATCCACCAACCTGCGCCTCCAAGAATACTTAAAAGTAAGACGGCAAATCCAAAGGCTGCGAAAACAATCGCCTTTTTCCTGAAATCTGCATCGTCTTCTTCGTCATCATCTTCTTCGAAGTCGCCATCAAAATCATCATCCATATCATCAGATTGATTTACGCCGGCGCCATCTTCGCCAACCATCTCGTGTTCTTCATCATCGGCGATGTGTTCATCGGCATCATGGTCGACGTCACCATGGTCGTTGACGTCATGATATTCTTCTTCAGTCGCAGGACCATCGCCATCAGCATCATTCACTGCTGCCGGAGCCGATGATGCATTCATGGATTCTTCTAGTTCGTCGTCGACATCATCTCCGAGGCCCTCGCGATCAATTTCCTCAATGACAGAATCATCTTCGTCAAACTCGTCTTTTTCCTCTTTCTTTTTACCAAAGAGTTTAGGGAGTTTCACGACATCCTCCACAACCGGCTATTGTTCTGGCAGGCAACGACTGAACAGGGACATACATACATGAACAAATGCCCTTTTACTTACTTTGCAGCAGCGTTTTGGTTCATGATCGACAGTCCGCGAATCAAGTCCAATGCCCGGCTCAATTGATAATCCTGAGCTTCTGGCTTTGCCTCATCGGATGCTTCCGTCTCATCCTTTGGCTCGTCGGATGGTTTTGCATCTTTACCATCCTCGCCTGTACCCGTGTCCAACGCACCGCGAAGGCTCGCTTCGCTTCTACGCGGCCGGCTCGACGTGATCTCTTCAAGCTTTGCCTGCTTCACAAAAATATCAGGCTCGACACCTTTGGCCTGGATTGAGCGACCAGACGGGGTGTAATAGCGCGCTGTCGTTAACCGCATAGCACCGTTACCAGACAAAGGCATGACCGTCTGCACGGAGCCCTTACCAAAGGATTTCGTTCCAAGGATAACGGCACGGCTATGATCCTGAAGTGCACCAGCGACAATCTCAGACGCGGATGCAGACCCACTATTGATCAGTACAACAACCGGCAAGCCTGATGCCAAGTCGCCTGTGCGTGCATTGAAACGTTGCGTTTCTTCTGGTTTGCGTGACCGCGTAGAAACAATCTCGCCACGGTCCAGGAATGCATCGGATACGGCAATTGCCTGATCCAGCAATCCGCCTGGATTATTCCGAAGGTCCAAAACGATGCCCTGCAATTCGTCGCCAACTTCGTCTTTGATTTTCGTAATCGCGCGCTCAAGACCTTTGTCTGTCTGCTCGTTAAATGACGTAATACGGACATACCCGATCTTACCTTCAACACGTGATTTAACTGAGGTGATTTTGATCACTGAGCGTGTAATTGTGACATCAAAAGGCTCGCGGCCTTCGCGGACCAGCGACAAGCGGATATCACTGCCAACCTTGCCGCGCATCTTATCGACGGCTTGTGTCAGCGTTAATCCCTGAACAGACTCGCCATCCAAGTGCGTAACAATGTCACCAGATTCAATGCCTGCACGGAACGCTGGCGTATCATCGATTGGCGAAATGACTTTAACAAAGCCTCCCTCCATCGTGACTTGAATACCAAGACCACCGAACTCGCCTCGGGTATTGACCTGCATATCCTTGAAGCTTTTTGCATTGAGGAAACTTGAATGTGGGTCCATGGCGGCCAGCATGCCGGTGATGGCAGCTTCAATCATTTCTTCTTCGCTTGGCGGCTCAACATATTCGGCGCGAACGCGCTCAAACACATCACCAAAAAGAGCCAAAAGACGATAGGTCTCTTCGTCATTCTTTTTCTCATCGGCCGCGAATGCAGGCGTCGCCCACACAAACAAAGAAAGCACCAAAGTCGACGCACCCAGCGTAGACAAAATCCGTTTAGTCATCCGTTTACCTCATTTTTTCGCGCAGCCAACCAAGGCAGCGGGTTTATTGGTTGGCCGTCGCGACGTAACTCAACATAAAGAATTGGTTGGCCGCTTCCGCTCTGCTCCATAATTCCGACAGGTTCACCGGCAATAAGCTGACGCCCCTGATCAACATCAATGCGGGTCATCCCCGCTAATAGGCTATGATATCCCTCGCCATGATCGATGATCAAGAGAAGCCCATAGCCTCGAAACTTACCAGCATATACTACAGTTCCATCATAAGTCGCGGTCACTTGTGCTCCCAAAGGCGTGACAACCGTCAATCCTTTGCGCGCAAGCCCGCCATCAGTCTTTTCACCATATCGGCCTGAAATCTTGCCAACAGCAGGCAAAGTCAGCGTTCCACGGGCTTTGCTGATCGCCCGGAGTGTTCGCTTCACGCCCTGAGATGTCGATTTTGCTGCGACTGAAGTTGAATTTGGTGGCTTTGTCTGGCTGCGGGCTTGTTCTTTTTTAATGCCCTGCAAAAGCTCTCGAAGCGTCTTTGCCTTGCCCGCAAGCGCAGCGATTCGCCGTTCCGCCAAAATAGCTTTCTTATCTGCACGGCGCTTAAGCACCTTTTTACGCGACATCAGCGCACCCAGACGGCGGCGTTCCCGGTCGAGTAATTCGCTGGTATCTCGCAAGGCCTTTTCGCGCTCAACGATTTCAGCACGTGCACGGACAAGAAATTCCAATTCATCACGAAGCACTACGGCGTGACGTTCAACTTCGCTGACGGCGCTTTTAAGAAGGATCGCCGTGCGCACTGTATCAGAAGGCTTAACGGGTTGCGCAATAAGTGCTTCTGGTGGGAATTGAGCAATCCGCTGCATTGCGGCCAAAACACGGCCAAACTTAGCGCGGCCATCGCGGAGGTCGCTGGTCTTCCGTTCCGTGAGCCGCGCTAAGGCAGAAAGTTTAGTTTGCAGCGCGTACACTTGTTCTTCATGACGCTGCACAGCCTTGGCGGCACTGACCAGATTTGTCTGCAAGCTGGCGATATCGCGCGCCATGATCTCAGCACGCGCACGCGCTTCATCAGCGGTAGATTTCTCCGCACCTATTTGCTTTTCGATTTTCTTTAAGTCTTGATTGGCTTGACCAGACTGTGAACGCGCATCGCCGGATAGAGGTAGACTCAAGCAAACAAACACGACAAAGCCCGCGCTGAGATAGCGCACGCCTGATCTTATTCGCTTACTCAGCGGCAGCGGTCGCAGTGGCGTTCTCCTTAATCAAGCTTCTGCCCGTCATTTCAACAGGCTGGGGTAAGTTCAATAATCGCAAAATCGTTGGCGCAACGTCAGATAGCCGCCCCTCGTCCAAACTCGTCACATAGGCAGGCGGATTGACCATAATAAATGGAACTAGGTTAAGAGTGTGTTGCGTATGCGCACCACCGTTCTCGGGGTCTATCATTTGCTCGCAGTTTCCATGATCCGCACAAACCAGCATAACGCCGCCGGTTTCATTCACGGCAGCTTCAAGGCGTGTCAAAGATGCATCGATGGTTTCCGCGGCCTTCATTGCCGCCTCAAGAATGCCCGTGTGGCCAACCATGTCACCGTTTGCATAGTTCACAATGATCAGATCAAACGCATCGCCCGTAATCGCATCCACAAGCTTGTCCGTGACTTCTGGCGCAGACATTTCAGGCTGCAAGTCATATGTCGCAACTTTGGGTGACGGGACAAGAATCCGCTGTTCACCTGGAAAGACTTCTTCACGCCCACCATTCAAAAAGAATGTGACGTGCGCATACTTCTCGGTCTCAGCAATCCGAAGCTGCGTTAATCCAGCTTCAGAAGCGACCTGACCCAGAATATTCGAGAGCTTCGTTGGCGGGAAAATTGCTGTCAGATAAGCCGCATGGGCGCTTGAATACTGAACCATACCCATTTGCGCTGCGAACGAAATTTCACGAGGGCGCTCAAAACCATCAAAGTCAGGCGCACAAAGTGCGGCCATGATCTCGCGCGCACGGTCAGCGCGAAAGTTCGACATTAAGACCCCATCGCCGTCTTGCATGCCCTCGTATCCAGAGATTGGTACAGGCAGGACAAACTCGTCCGTGAGCCCATCCGCATAGGCCGCATTCACTGCAGCTTCAGCATTCTGGACCGCTAATCCCTTAGCGTCTGTCATACATGCATAGGATTGTTGAACACGTTCCCAGCGATTATCACGATCAAGCGCATAATAACGTCCCGACACTGTCGCGATACGGCAATCATCCAAATCAGCAATATCTGCTTCAAACGTCTGTATGTGTCCAATGGCAGCCTTTGGTGGCGAATCACGTCCATCCAGGAACCCATGAATGCGAACTGGAATACCTTCAGCACACATAATCTTGGAAATGGCGACTATATGATCTTGATGTGAATGCACACCACCCGGCGATAGCAGGCCCAAAAGATGACACGCGCCACCACTTTTCTTTAACGCAACGACAAAGTCTTTGACCGACGCCTCGTCTTTCAACGTGTCGTTTCGGACAGCAGTGTCGATCTTGGGCAATTCTTGCATCACAACTCGACCCGCACCCAAGTTCATATGACCGACTTCGGAATTGCCCATTTGCCCTTCAGGCAAACCAACCTCCAAAGCTGACGCATTGAGCCTGGACCGCGGATACTTCGTTAACAATGCATCCCATGTCGGCGTGCTTGCCAATGAGATCGCATTATCTAAAGCATCCTCACGCTCACCCCATCCATCAAGGATGCAAAGAACAACGGGCTTGGGTCGATATGTTATCATGCGCGTACTAACTTATCCTACGTCAGCAACCAAACCGGCAGCTTCGATAGCCGTAACAGCCGCTGTCTCGTCATTATCAGAAATATCGCCTGTAATGCCGACTGCACCCAGCGTATTACCGGACGCGTCTTTCACCAAAACGCCACCTGGGACAGGAACCAATGATCCGTCAGCCAGCTCATTCATAGCCTGAATAAAAAATGGCTCAGCTTTTGCGCGCTCAAAAAGGGCGCGAGAGCCTAAACCCATGCAAAGCGCACCATTGGCTTTACCAATCGCGATTTCAGGACGCAGATTCGATGCACCATCTTCGCGCTCAAGCGCCTTAAGATTGCCAGCCGCATCAAGAACGGCAACGGTTAATGGCTTCAAGCCGAGCTCACGGCCTTTTGCACGTGCATCCGCAACAATTTGACGGGCCTGGTCAAGGGTTAGATTGCTCATAAAAGTCTCCATTTATTAAATTCATTTCATTGGCGCGGACATTACCACCGCACACTCGGAGGTTAAAGCCGAACATCGTCTTTAATCTCGATGATATGGATGTCCGGCGAGAATTGATTGGGCGCGGTAGATTTGCTCCGCCAGCATGCCGCGCACCAGCATATGCGGCCAGGTCTGCGGCCCAAAGCACATGATTGTATTCGCGCGTGTGCAAATTGCTGGATCAAGGCCATCAGCACCACCAATAATGAACGTACAATCGCGGATACCTGAATCCTGAAGGCCGCCTAGTTTCTCAGCGAACTGTCGGCTTTTCATCGCCTTGCCACGCTCATCCAATGCGAACACATGCGCGCCTTCAGGGATTTTATCCCCGATCAATTTAGCTTCGCGTCCCATGAGCTCAGGCCCAGACAACGGGCGCTTCTCCTCGACCTCAATAAGGTCAAGGGATGGCCGCAAACGTTTCAAATATGCATTAAACAAGTCTTGCTCCGGGCCACGTTTCGCGCGCCCAACAGCGATAAGGCTTAACCGCACCTTGCTTTCCTCTTCTCAAACCACACCGCTCTTCAAGCGGGCGTTACCGCTTGAGGTGTCGAAGCTGTGCCACCGGCAATCATATCCGGAACATCCCAGAGCTTTTCCAGGGCATAAAAGTCACGAACTTCTGGCCTGAATAAATGTACCAACACGTCACCCGCGTCGATAAGCACCCAGTCACCTTGACCAGCACCCTCAATAACCACGTCTTTAACGCCAGATCCTTTGAGTTTCTGAGACAAATTAGCAGCCATAGCGCCAACCTGTCGACTGGATTGACCCGTGGCAATAACCATAAAATCAGCCATCTCGGTTTTGCCGGCGAGATCGATGATGACAATATCAACCGCTTTGTCATCTTCGAGAGAGGTTTCCACCAATGTCCGAAGTGTATCTCCGGACAGGCGGGTTTTCGTTTTACTTGGTATCTCCATATTCCTTTTCATCGAATTATAAAGTGTGTCACAGAAACAATTCCTGTCTCACGCTCCGTATTAAGCAGCTCAATCATTGGGATTGCCCTGCGCTCGTATACGCGTCGCCGATTCTGGATGTTCGCGGATTTTCAACAACATCCAAGCTGGCACACGCGCATTCGCCAGACGCTTCGCTTGAGCTTGGGGCCACCGGTCCCGAGCAAATCGCCGGGCTGCCACACTAAATGTAGCCCTTAAAGAATATCCCGGGCGGCCAAACACTGCAACGGGGACAATATTAAATATCTCGGTCCAATTCCTCCATTTATGGAATTGCAGCAGGTTATCGGCCCCCATCAACCACACAAAAGCTGTATCCGGGAATTTGCTCACCAATGCTGGCAACGTATCGCAGGTGTATCTGGTCCCTAAATCAACCTCAATATCGGTTGGAAAGATACGTGGATTAACATATGAAATCTCGTCTGCTTGTTCCAGACGCGCATCAAGGGTCTGCATCCCATCCGAAGATTTCAGCGGATTTTGCGGCGAGACCAACCACCAAACCTGATCTAAATCAAGCATGCGCAGCGCGCTCTCGCTGATATGCAGATGGCCTGCGTGAGCGGGATTAAACGACCCACCCAAAAGACCAATCCTCAATCCAGATGTCATATCCAGCGACAATTACTCAGCCGCATCTGCGTGGACTGCTGGCATCGCACCCGTAATCACATAAGCCAGCGCTTGAACAACTTGCTCTGGTTCGCGAGCAACACCGTGTGCGGCGCCGTCGACTTCTTTGAGGGCGTGATCAATTTCGGTTGGGTGCAATGTAATGTATGGAATATCCATTGCTGCTGCATAACCTGCATCAAACGCTGCATTCCACTGCTTATACTTTTCACCAAAACGTACGACAGCAATATCTGCACTTTTCAAAAGTGTTTTCGTGCGAATGGCGTTCAGTTGCGCACCTTTACGGTCATGCCAGACTTTGTTGCTCTCGGCACCGAATACAGCCACGCCACAATCATCAGAATCTTCGTGCACGGTGATCGGAGAGACCAATTCAACTGGCAGACCAGCGGCTTCAACCCCAGCCGCAATTCGCTCGCGCCAATCCGTGTGAATTTCACCTGATAAATAAACAGTCCAAACTTGTGCTTCGCTCATAATATTATCTCCTTTAAATCGAGTTTATGGTCGTGTCTGTCCGGTACCCCGGACGATATATTTCATAGATGTCAGCTGCTCGACACCAACAGGGCCCCGCGCATGAAGCTTGCCGGTTGATATACCGATCTCGGCGCCCATGCCGAACTCACCGCCGTCTGCAAACTGTGTTGATGCATTGATCATGACGATCGCGCTATCGACATTATTGACGAACGTTTCCGCCGTTGCCGCATCATCCGTGATGATCGCTTCGGTATGATCCGAACCGTGTTTACGGATAAAGCTGATCGCATCATCGATACCATCGACCTGCTTCACCGAAACGATGCTATCTAAATATTCAGTGTCCCAGTCTTCGGCGCTGGCAGCGATAATGCGGCTATCAAGTGCACAGCTTTCCGGATCACCCCGGACTTCGCAGCCAGCGGCAACCAAACGATCAACGAGGTTGGTCAATTGCCCGGATGCAATCGCACGATCTATCAACAAGTTTTCCATGGCACCACAAATACCTGTGCGCCGCATTTTTGCGTTCACAACAATATCCAACGCCATTTCAGGGTTTGCAGCCTCGTGCACATAAGTATGGCACAAGCCTTCGAGATGTTTGAACAGCGGCACTTTGCTCTCATCCGACACACGTTGGATCAACGACTTGCCACCACGCGGCACGATCACATCAATATAATCTGTCATACGAAGCATTTCGCCGACAGCGGCACGGTCAGTTACCGGCACCAGTTGAATAGCATGTTCCGGCAGGTTCGCAGCGCGGAGGCCATCACTCAGGCACGACATAATCGCGCGGCTTGAATAGAAGCTCTCGGACCCACCACGAAGAATGGCCGCATTGCCTGCTTTAAGACAAAGCCCACCCGCATCCGCCGTCACGTTCGGGCGGCTTTCATAAATCACACCAATGACGCCCAAGGGCACGCGAACGCGCTCAATCTGTAGGCCGTTAGGGCGATCCCATGCACTTTCGATAGAGCCAACGGGATCGATTAGTCCAGCAATCGCTTCAAGACCAGCGGCAACACCTTCAATCCGGTCTTCATCCAGTTTCAGGCGGTCCAGCATGGCCGTCGTCAGGCCTTTCTCGGCACCCGCAGCCATATCTTTATCGTTCTCAGCCATGATTTCAGGTTTGCGGTTACGCAAGCTGGCAGCCATTTCACGGAGCGTACTGTTCTTGGCCTCCGTCGATGCAACAGCCAAAGCGGTCGCAGCTTCTTTTGCATTCTCGCCAATTGTCTGCATCATCGCAGCGATATTGCTGTGTCCGTCCATCACGTAAATCCTTAAATCAACACGAGGTCATCGCGGTGGATCATCTCGTCACGACCACGATAGCCCAAAAGCGTCTCAATTTCACCGGTCTTGTGGCCAGCGATCTGTGCAGCTTCGTCTGAGGCATAAGCAATCAGGCCTCGGCCAATCTCGCGACCGTCCAGGTCCAGGATGGTAACCGCATCCCCCCGCTCAAAATCGCCATCGATGTGCGCAATACCAGCAGGCAGTAAGCTTTTACCGCTTTTCAATGCATTGAGCGCACCCGGATCAACAGTCAGACGCCCCACAGGCTTTAATGAGCCGGCGATCCATTCTTTTCGCGCAGTCCGAGGGTTCGCGTCAGGCACAAATATCGTACACCGTGTCCCGTCCTGAATACGTTGCAGCGGATTTAAGTCCTTACCAAAGGCAATCATGGCTGTTGTGCCAGCCCCCATGGCGATCTTGGCTGCTGCTAACTTGGTCACCATGCCGCCTCGACTATCGCCCGACAGCTGAACGCCTGCCATCGCCTCAATTTCAGGTGTAACCTGCCCGTGTACTTCTGGTACGAACTCAGCAGCAGCATTAACCTGAGGATTGCCGGTATAGAGACCGTCGATATCAGACAGCATGACAAGTAAGTCCGCAGACACCATTGATGCGACGCGGGCGGCCAAACGGTCATTATCACCAAACCGGATCTCGTCCGTAGCGACCGTATCGTTCTCATTAATCAACGGCACAGCGCCAAGCTTCAAAAGTTCGGTCAGCGTGTTGCGGGCATTAATATAACGGCGGCGGTTTTCAGAATCGTCCAGCGTCAACAACACCTGCGACACCGTGAGATCATGCGTGCCCAGGATTTCCTGATACGCATGCGCCAAGCGCACCATACCGGTCGCCGCAGAAGCCTGTTGCTCAGATAACGTCAATTTACCAGATGCCAGACCCAAATGGCGACGCCCGACGGCGATAGCGCCAGAAGATACGATTACGACTTCTTTGCCTGCCGCCCGAAGTGCCGCGATGTCATCACCTAGCGTTTCCAGCCACCGGCGATGAACAGCGCCTGTTTCTGGATCAACAAGAAGCTGGGAACCAATCTTGATAACAATTCGGTGGGCGTCTTGGAAAGGGTTAGACTGTGGTGTCACGGATAATACCCCTCGTCGGGAGTGTCGCCCTCCATCTCACGTTTGCGGTCGTCGAGAATTTCCTGATCAAGCGCGAACGTGATATCGCGAACACCCATACCGGCAACGCCAGAAATGGTGTGGACATGCTGCCCTGATGCTTCAGCCAATGCGGCGCGTCGCTCTTCAATCGTTTCTGAGTCCAGCGCATCAATCTTGTTGAGCGCAACTATGACATTCTTTTCAGCCAGACCACCGCCGTAAGCCGCAAGCTCACCAACCACTGTCTTATATGCCTGTGCGACATCTTCTTGGGTGCCGTCAACCAAGTGCAAAAGCACGCGACAGCGCTCAACATGGCCTAGGAAACGTGTTCCAAGGCCCGCACCCTCGCTGGCACCTTCAATCAAACCAGGAATGTCCGCGAGCACAAATGTGCGTTCTTCAACGCCAACAACGCCCAGATTTGGGTGTAATGTGGTGAATGGATAATCAGCAATCTTTGGGTGTGCCTTAGAGACCGCTGACAAGAACGTAGATTTGCCCGCGTTTGGCAGTCCAATCAATCCAGCATCAGCAATAAGTTTCAGGCGCAGCCATAACCATTGCTCAAGACCGGGCAAACCGGGATTTGCGCGGCGTGGCGCCTGGTTTGTTGCAGACTTGAAATGCGTGTTTCCAAAGCCGCCGTTACCACCTTTAAGAAAGATAATGCGCTGACCGGCCGTCGTCAGATCCGCCAGGATATTTTCTTTCTCTTCATCCAGAATCTGTGTGCCAGGCGGGACTTTGATCACAAGTGGCTTACCGTTGGCGCCACTTCTGTTTTGGCCTGCACCATCTGTCGCCCGGGGTGCCTTGAAGTGCTGCTTATAGCGAAAATCGATGAGCGTATTAAGGTCAGCCACGCATTCGAACACGAGGTCGCCGCCCCGGCCACCGCTGCCGCCGTCAGGCCCACCGAACTCGACATACTTTTCGCGGCGAAAACTGATGCAGCCATTGCCGCCATCGCCACTTTTTACGTATATCTTGGCTTCATCTAAAAACTTCATCGATCAAGTCGGTCCTAAACGGCATCAACCATCTATTCCCGTCCTCTTTTACACGCCATAAGTTCCAATGGCATTTTGACATAAAAAACGGGGGAATGGTTAGGCCATTCCCCCGCTCAAAACCATTATGCTGGTCAGCGAGGCTTAGCTCGCTGGCGGCAACACAGAAACGACGGTCTTACCGCCAGTTTTCTTATTGAATTTCACATTGCCTTCAGCCGTAGCGAAAATCGTATGATCGCGGCCAATGCCGACGCCATCACCAGGATGAACCTTGGTGCCGCGCTGGCGAATAATGATGTTACCAGGGATCACAGTCTCGCCGCCAAATTTCTTAACGCCAAGACGACGTCCTGCGGAATCGCGACCGTTGTTAGTACTACCGCCTGCCTTTTTATGTGCCATAAGGTGTTACTCCTCAGTTGTCTTTTTGGCAGCAGGCTTCTTTGCCGCTGGCTTTTTAGCTACAGGCTTCTTAGCTGCGGCTTCTGTCTTCGCTGCTGGCTTCTTAGCTGCAGGTGCTTCTTTAGGTGCATCGTCAACCGTCTTAGGCGCTGCTTTCTTAGCTGCAGCCTTTGGCTTAGTGCCCGTCGGGCTGATTTCGACAACCTTCAACACAGTAATGTGCTGGCGGTGTCCATTCTTACGACGATGATTTTGGCGACGCTGCTTTTTGAAAATGATGACTTTATCATTACGTGCCTGATCGATCACTTCACCGAATACAGCAGCCTTCTCAATCTTTGGCGCACCAACGGTCGGAGCCTTACCTTCTTCACCGAGCATCAGCACATCGCCAATCTCAATAACGTCACCGATTTCGCCGGCTAATTTTTCGACAATAAGTGTGTCGTCTTTGGCAACCCGGTATTGTTTGCCACCGCTTTTTACTACTGCGAACATGATCGCCTCTAAACTCAAGTCAAAGGGGCCAATGCACACCTTGCGCACAGCCTCGCTCAGAAGTGGCGCAATATACTTGGCTCGAACCCATTGTCAATGACGCAAACACGCCTTTATACAGCTAATTTTCACAACACCTTCTGGAATCGAATTATTCCCTGTTTTCACGGGTTTAGACAGACATCAATATCTTGTGTCATCCACTCCTTAAAAACCTATTTTTACGTATAAAATTTCAAACTCGACGACTTACACCAAATATTAAGTTAACCCCGATTCTGACGATAAATCAGCTGGATATCGTAACACGTATAGCCCATCTCAAAAGCCAATACATATTGACCCTATAAACCTTACGTGCGATCCCCTATCTATTGATAGATTAAAGCTTTGCGAGGATATGATGGAAAAAGACACAACGGCGCGCCTTCTTGATGCTGCGGAATATCGCATGCGACGTGGTGGCTATAATTCTGTGAGTTTTCGTGATCTTGCTAGCGATACAGATATAAAGAGTTCCAGCGTTCATTATCACTATCCGAAGAAAGAAGATCTTGGAGTCGCCCTGATTGATCGTTATGCCGAACGTTTCTTTGATGCCCTCATGGTCGCATCCAGCAAGGCGCAAACACCTAAGGAAAAACTGTACGCATTTCGCAAAGTTTACCGTGGTGCGCTCTATGAAGATAAAGCCGTTTGTTTATGCGGGCTCTTGGGTGCAGAGATGGCGGGACTACCGCCCGCGTTGGTAGATGGCGTTACGTCATTCTTTGAAGCAAACGTGAAGTGGGTGTCAGACGCCCTTCCCGACGATTTATCAAAAGCAGAGAAGTACAAAAGAGCCAGCACCCTGGTTGCTGCCCATCAAGGCGCAATGATGATGGCGAACAGTAGTGACGACAACAAGCTCTTCGATACTGTTACCGAGTTTTTGATTTCGAATACACTTGGCCAAGACTAAATGGTCGACAGACATTTATATGATGCTGACGTAATTATTGTCGGTGCCGGTATATCAGGACTGGCCACCGCGCTTTTGTTGCATGAACAAGATGTATCGGTGCGTGTTCTTGAAGCAAATGACAGGCCGGGCGGTCGTGTCCATTCGGTATTTTCTGAGAAAGATCAAAGCTACTTAGCGGACCTTGGCCCCACATGGGTTTGGCCCAAGTACCAACCTATCATTGCGCATTGGCTCGACAAGCTCGGCCTCGAGAGATTCCCTCAGTACGAACAAGGCAACGCTATACTCGATTATGGCCCCGGCACATCTCCGGATACGCGTTATCTTCCAGGCCAGGATGGCAGTGTCCGCATCAATGGCGGGCCTCAGGCAATCATAAACCGACTGGTCGCAGCGTTGCCTCAGAATACCGTTCGGCTTAATGCATTGGTGACATCGATCGCAACAACGCCAGATGATGTCACTCTTGAGATAGATGATGAGCATCAGACGACATTGCGGTCCCAAAGCGCTGTCGTCACCGTTCCACCACGGATTGCCGCACAAAACATTCAATGGCAGCCAGATCTTCCGGTATCGCTAAAAGACGCCCTTGATCAAACGCCCACTTGGATGGCACCTCATGCCAAAGTCGTCGCACTGTATGACAAGCCGTTTTGGCGTGAACGCGGCTTATCAGGACGGATCGCCAGTAACGCGGGCCCAATTGGAGAAGCACATGATCATTGTGGGCCCGATGGATCACCCGCAGCAATCTTTGGTTTTATTGGCCTTTCCCACACGGACAGAACACGTCTCGGGGAAACCCTGGAAAAGCAAATCTATAATCAGCTCCAACGATGTTTTGGTGGAAACAGCCCCCAGCCCAACGCCATTTACATAGAAGATTGGGGAATGTCGCCGACGGTCACATCACCACGGGACTTATCTGAACCGATGTCACATCCAAACGTTCGTCCAGGCGTTCTCCGCGATTCTCACGCAGATGGTCGGTTGTTCTTTGCAGGCGCTGAAACTGCCCAGCAAAGTCCCGGATTAATCGAAGGCGCATTTAATGCTGCTGAGCGTGCGGCTAAAGATATAATCACATCGCGCGCAGATTTCCTCGACCGGATTGCCTGAGAAAGCCAAATAATAAATATTAGGAAAAGTGACTTAATTATATGTGATAAAATTACTTGTATATTTATTTGCCTATCGATAGATAGATAAGCAGCTCAATTGAAACGTACATTCTAATAATTACAGAAATTAGAGAGTCTACTGATGGAACTGAACGCTGATTTTTCAAAACGTGTGATTGTTCACGGCGATGAAGTCGAATGGATGGAAAGCCCTATGCCGGGTATTGACCGGCGCATGCTGGATCGCATTGGTGGCGAAACTGCCCGCACAACGACCATCGTTAGATATGCGCCGCAAAGCAGCTTTTCTCCACACGTTCACGATGGTGGGGAAGAGTTCATCGTCCTCGAAGGCGTTTTCCAAGACGAGCATGGTGACTATCCGGCTGGCTCGTATATTCGCAATCCACCCACGTCCAGTCATACGCCCAGTTCAGAACTAGGCTGCGTAATTTTTGTAAAGCTTTGGCAGTTTGATCTCGCCGATCGCACACCCGTCAAGATCAACATGAATAAAATAGGAAGTATCATCAGCGCTGAACGTCCTGGTGTTTTAATCATACCGCTGTTCCAAGACGACCGCGAAACCGTCCAATTAGAAACATGGGCTCCAGATCCGACCATTACGATGGATACACCTGACGGCGCAGAGTTACTTGTACTAGATGGAGGTTTCACTGAAGGCAGTGATCATCTTGGACCCAATCCTGGCTGAGATTACCAATAGGCGGACAACTAAGTGCAAAGGCTGGTTCCAACGGTGCAAAGGTATGGGTCAAATCCCGCCACTTGCCGTTTGTGGAAGCCCCTAAATCGACTTAGCGCCATCTCTCACACACAGGCTTATAGGCGGCGTTAGAAAGTACAGATTATTCATGCTCAAAATATATACCTATCGATAGATAAACCCAATGGTTCGCAAATCCGCGGGCCTTAAACAGCGAGAAAAGGAAATTACTGTGATCGCATATACAACAGTTATAACGAATAATATTGCGAAGTCTGCGGCTTTTTATGATGCGTTGTTGGCAGAAGTTGGCGGCAAACGAATCATGGAAGTTAATCGGGTCATTCTATGGGGTGGTGCCGAGGGCGCGCCTTTGTTCTGCGTTGCCGAGCCAGAGAACGGCGCACCAGCAACTGTCGGCAATGGCTGCATGATTGCACTCGGCGCATCCAGCACGGAAGAAGTTGACCGCCTACACGCAAAGGTGATTGAACTCGGTGCTAAAGACGAAGGCACGCTCGGTCCACGCGAGAACAAAGATCTAAAATTCTATGCTGGTTATTTTCGTGATCCAGAAGGCAACAAGCTCAATCTCTTCCATATGCAAGATGAGACGAACAACCAATTAAGCAACGCTCTGCCGAAAAGGGGAGAGACCAAAGGTATGTTATCCAGGTCCCTCCCCTTTCTTGGTTTACGGCTCAGCGTTGTATGCCAGATAACTACGCTGGATAGAGATATGATCCGCTACATGCTTAGCGTCGTGCCAAACGCCCCATATGAATGATGATCCTCGTTGAGAAAGCCATGGCAAGCCTAAGAAATAAATCCTCCGCTCTGCTGAAACACCCCGTTGATGCTTGGGCCGACCTTGATCATCGAATGAATCAACTTTAAACCAGCAAAAATCAGCAGTAAAACCTGTCGCCCAGATAATCGTCGAAATGCCAGCCTCGGCTAGGTTCACTTCTAGTATTGGATGCGTAATGCAGTCTGGGTCCGAATCGATAATGCGGGCATCCGGTTCCTTTGGAAGATCAATATCATTGCGTGCGACATATGCGTCGGCCTCGTCCAGTAACTACAGATAATTTGCATCCCCTTCTGCAATATTATTTTTAAAGTCTGGTGCAAATTCGAGAACGCCATCCTTAAATGATGACGTCATACCCACAAGGTTCATACCCCGTGCAGCAAGACGCCTGAAGTCCACAGTATAGCCACCATTGGCAACGCTCACTGCAATTGTTATATGTGCTGTATTTGAGGCCTCAGGCTCGGAATCCCATTTTCCAAGCACACCCAACCACCATACAAAATCGCGCCCACGGTAGTGACGGGGCGGGCGGTCGTGCGGACCAACTGACAGATACACTTGCTTCCCTGAGGCCAGAAGCTCATCCGCAATTTGCGTCCCTGAGGATCCAGCACCAACAACAAGCACAGCGCCTTCAGATAGTTGCTCAGGATTGCGGTACGCATTGGAATGCATCTGTGTGACCGCGGTATCTTGCGGGATCACAGGCGGGATGACAGGACATTGGAGAGGACCTGTGGCGGCAACTACGTATGTTGCCTCTATAACGCCTTCTGATGTCTCAACACGAAATTCAGGACGCCCGACATTGCGCTGCACTTCAATAACCTCAACGCCGCAACGAATGGGTGCGGCGATCTTATCTGCATAGGCAGCGAAATAATCCGTAACCCTATCCTTCGATGGAAAGGCATCTGGACCATCGTCTGGAAATTCCATACCTGGAAACCGGTCGTGCCAGGCAGGGCCATTGGCGACTAACGAATCCCATCTTTCCGAACGCCAACGTTCAGCAATGCGGTGTCTTTCAAGAACAAGGTGAGGTACGCCGATGTTACTGAGATGCTCACTCATGGCCACACCAGCCTGGCCAGCGCCAATAACAAGTGTCTCAATTTTCTCAATCGACATTCAGTCGTCCCTTTCGGTATATGTTAAATGCACCAAACTCAACCATCACCATACGGGACTCAGCAAATTGCCAAAATAAAAATCATATAGTGATACGGCACTACAGCAACAAATGGTTTTAATACTTTTTTCGGTGTATCGTCAGGCGGTTTGTCATAATGAGAGGCCATCCTATCATTTATGACAAACAAAAATCGTGGAATATAAAGAGACTCATTCAACCACGTATAGCTTCGCCAAGTTTAAGAAAGGTACACGTCATGAGAACACTTGCAGCATTGGTTTTTCCTGGATTCCAAACTCTAGATTATTTTAGCCCCATCGAAATGCTCGGAGATTATGGGGATGAGATTGAGATTATAACGGTCGCAAAAGGCAGCGATCCGGTATCAAGTGTCCATGGACAAAAAATTGTCATCGACAAACAGCTCTCAGAAAAATATGACTACGATTTGTTGTTCATTCCCGGTGGTGATTCAGCTTTGAATGAGAGCGAAGATGAAGAACTCATGCATTGGATCTGAGAAACATCTGCAAACGCAGAACGCGTAATGGCTGTATGCACTGGAACTGTCTTGTTAGGGATGACGGGTGTTCTGGATGGCCGAAAAGCGACGACCAACAAACTTGATTTCACAGAAACTGTTCATCTTGCAACGCACGTCGAATGGGTAAAAGAAGCAAGATGAGTAGAAGACGGCAAGTTTTATACGTCGTCCGGTGTTTCGGCGGGAATGGATATGGCACTCGCAGTGATTGCAGATTTGTTGGGAATGGAAAAAGCAGAAGAGACAGCGAGAACCTCGGAGTACTGTTGGCATAAGGACGCCAACCAAGATCCTTTCGCAAAATCAGCAGACTTGATCTGAGTAAGACAGTCCTTAGCCCTCGTCCCGATCGCCGCCATCCGACAATTGATCCAAAAATAACTGACCATAATCCTCCAACTTTTTCGGACCAACGCCGTTGATTTCGGCCATCTGGCTCATCGAGTTGGGGAGCGTCATACACATCTCACGCAGGGTCGCGTCTGAAAACACGACATAGGCAGGCACGTTACGCGCCTTTGCTAAATCCCGACGCAATGCTTTTAGCGTGCGCAGCAAGTCTGCTGACTCCTCAGGTAAGTCCTGGTCGGCGCTGCTTGCTTGGTGCGACTTGGTGCGTGCAGATGGTTTAGGTTCGATTTCTCGGATCGAAAACTTAGCGTTGCCTCGCGCAACGTCCTGACCCAACGGGCTCAACTTCAGGCCACCATATCCTGCAATATCTACAATCAAATAACCCCCAGAGACCGCTTGGCGAATAAACCCCTGCCAATACCGGGCATTGTGTTTAGACCCAATCCCGTGCTCAAGAAGTTGATCATGGTTATGCTGCTTTATTTTCTTTGTTGCGCCACCTCTCAGCACATCAATGATATGGGCACCACCAAACAACTGACCCGTGCTTTCCACAGCCGCGAATAGCATGCGCGCCTCGGGCGTGGCATCAATCAATGTCGGTGGATTCAGACATATATCGCAATTACCACAAGCC
The DNA here is from genome assembly GCA_002389385.1 of Rhodospirillaceae bacterium UBA4468. Lineage (GTDB taxonomy): Bacteria > Pseudomonadota > Alphaproteobacteria > Rhodospirillales > Casp-alpha2 > UBA4479. The sequence goes on from DGOK01000130.1 coordinate 57,239, forward strand.
GTTGTTATCTCATCAAAATATGCCAATAACGTCACGCGTCGACAGGTCGTCGCATCACAATAAGCTACCAAGGCATCAAGGCGTTTATGTTCCCGGCGCCGATGGTCATCTGACCCGCCTTCTTGATCAATGAACCGCCTGCGCATATGGATGTCATCAAGGCCGTAAATCAACTTTACATTTGATGGTGCACCATCGCGACCAGCGCGACCGATCTCTTGGTAGTAAGCCTCCATACTGGCCGGCAAGTTGGCATGGAAGACATAGCGAATATCTGGTTTATCGATGCCCATACCAAAAGCGATGGTGGCAACCATAACAAGGCCATCTTCAGACATGAAAGCTTCTTGATTGTCGCGTCGTATCTCTGACGATAGGCCAGCATGATAAGGAAGCGCCCAGTGTCCGTTTGTGTTCAAAAATTCGCTGACTTCTTCGGTCAGGCGCCGCGATAAACAATACACAATACCAGACTGCCCGCTGCGTTCTTTGATAAATTCAAGTAGCTGTTTGCGCCAATCTGATTTCGGCTCAACGGCAAGGTGCAGGTTCGGACGATCGAAGCCCTGAACGATAATATCACCCTGACCATCGAAGAGCTTGGTCGCGATATCTTGCCTGGTTGCCTCGTCAGCGGTAGCTGTGAAGGCGGAGAATACTACATCGGGAAATGCGGATTTCAATCCGGACAGGGCTTCGTATTCTGGCCGGAAATTGGCGCCCCATTTTGAAATGCAATGTGCCTCATCGACAACAAACATATCGGGATCAAGGCGCTGCAAAGCCTGGACCATGCGGTCTGTCATCAGCCGTTCGGGCGATAAGTATAACAACTTACACGCGCCGCTTCTCACTCGATTCCAGTCTTCAACATTAGCAGCACGCTCGCGCCCGGAATGGATACAAACCGCATCCACACCCAATATCCGAAGCGCTGCGACCTGATCGTCCATAAGGGCGACAAGCGGAGAAACCACAACAGTTAATTTTCCAAAAATCAACGCTGGAAGCTGATAACACAGGGATTTTCCCGCACCCGTAGGCATAACTGCCAGTGTATGTTTGCGCGTTAGCAAGCGATCGACGATCTCTCGCTGCCCCGTTCGGAACTGCGTAAATCCAAATACGGAATGCAGAATATCTACCGGGCTATTCATGCTGTAAAAAAATTCCAATGGTACCAAGGTTGCCAACGGCATACCCGGTTTGACCTGAATGCGAAAGGACCTTCCGCAGACATATGTAGGTGGTTCGTATTAGACTAAACTTGGGATCATTCTTAGTAGAGATTAAATTCTGTTTTTTGTACTATTTTGTGCCATGATTATGACCAATATCACATTGAGAGTCTGCCCCCAAAAATGACCACATCCAAACTTACACCGCCTCGCTTTCACCATGTTCACCTTCGATCCGCTGATCCTGTTAAGGCCGTTAATTTTTATGCGCGCCAATTCAACACCGTGACATCAGGTGTTTGGGGTGGTTTTCCCGCCGCACTCTCAGCGAACGATGTGATGATCCTGTTCGAACAAGACGATAATATCCTTTCTGAACCGCAAAGTGCCCTATGGCATTTTGGCTGGCACGTTACCGATAGCAAAGCGACAACGAACGAATTTATTGCACGGCGCGAGGTACAATCGCTTCCCCTCTACACGGGCGTTGGGGATGGTCACGTCCCTTTGAGTAGCGACACTTGGTTTATGACTGGGGACAAGATCGGGGTCACACTTGCACAGATCAATGCACTAAAAGCTAGCGGCACGCCACCGTCCGGTGGTCCAGGCTTCGCTTATTTCCAGGGACCAGATGATGCACTCTATGAGATTGCAGGGGATTATCCGCAAGAGCGCTTTAACCACATCCACATGTGGCATGAAGATCCACTGTGCGCTCAGATTTGGTACCAAAAGCATTTCCTTGTCCCAGCTCGCGATAAGTTTGGCGACGTCAAAGTTCCAGAGTCGCAATGCAAAGTCCCCAGAACCAATGATCGCACCTTTCCAGCACTTAACTCTGAAGGAATGTACCGGTCGCCACCGGGCGGTGTGACCGTCGGAGATGTCGATCTTTTATGGTACCCGAATCAAGGTGATACACCACTTGCCTCCTCTCTTGGACAACTTATGGATCATATCGCTTTTTCGGTTCCAAATTTGGATGCTTGGATAGATAAGTTGCGACACTACGACGTGACGTTCTTGAGCGAAGAATATTTATTGGCAAATACGCGGGCCGTAATGATTGAAGGGCCGAGCTTAGAAGCAATAGAAATTATCGAAATTACCTGAGCCATCAGGCCCAAGCGCTTTAGTGACCAACACCCTTAAGCACGCGCCCTAAGTTTAAGGTACCGTCAGCTCGATCTTCTGTCGCGCCAAGTGGTAAATCAACTATAGCTACCGATGCATCTTTGGGTCTTGATAAATTTAACGGTTTCACACTATTAAGCCTTATCTCCATGTTTCATATACAAGTCTCAGGTAAGGTTTATGAAACAGAAAGATAATATCCTTAAAATGTAGGTTTTTGCTTGGCTCAAACACCGAGTACGCCCCCTGAGCTTTCGCTTTTTTGACTATGCTTAAACTTAAATATTTCGATGAATAATCGCGCCACTTTTGCCAAAGTCCTGAAACGCAGACGAATCAAGCGTGGACGAATCGGGATAGCCGTTCGTACATGCACCAATCAAATTATGTCGACTGGTAACGGTGTCATTCGTGTGCACGATTTAGCCCGATGCAATCGAGCGCGTTAATCAACCAAATATATGCGAGAGTAACTCTCTTTTACAGCCGCAGTAATTTGATCGAGACGTCTGGAAATATGAGCATTCATAAGTTCCGCGGCCAGGTCTGCGTCATCTGCCTTTAATGCCTGCACAATTGCCCAGTGTTCACTTTGAGTACCATGGCGTTTTGAGTCCATGTCTACCCACCGAAAATATTTTATTCGTGCATTAATATTTTTAAGAGTTCTGATCATTTCCCTATTACGACTAAGCACCGTAATCTTTTCATGAAAATATTCATCAAAAGCTACTAATTCTTGGCTACTTCGGCCATCCGTTTCAGGCCCTGTTTCGTCGAGAAAACTAGACAATTCGTTAACATCTTCCTCTGTCGCATTTTCACAAGCAAGGCGAACAGCAGCAACTTCCAAGATGGCTCGAAATTGATAAAGCTCAAACATCTCACGTGGCTTTAAATCTCGGCAAAAAATTCCACGCCGCGGCTTTAGTACTAAAAACTCTTCGGCTACTAATCGATTCAAGGCCTCACGCAACGGCGTTCTGCTGGCACCAAGGCTGCCAGCCAGCTCCACTTCATTTATGCGTTCGCCAGGTTTGAATTGAAACTGGATGGCCATTTCCTTGACCGCCAAATAAAGGCTTTCAGCCCGGCTCGGAAATTTGTTGGCAGGATCGATCACAAATCAATCATCCTAGACATTTTTTTACCAGCATCAGAGACACGCAATCGCAGAATTGGTATTAACAATAATATTTTCATACCTTTAAACGCTCCCGAGTTGATGATTTCCCATTAATAAAAGTAAGGTAAATTCTTCTCTTTTGCTGCTTTAACCCAAGGTGGCACGAAAGGAATAATTTTATCTTGCGATGGCACCATGATCTCAATGAAGTTAGCGCCCGGATTTGCAATCGCTTCGGTCAATATTGCTTCAATTTCATGATCAGCTATAATTTTTGACGTCTTGAAGCCAAAACCTTCTGCGACCTTAAGGTAATCCACTTGGCCAAAATCTGTGGACCAGGGTTCATCAACATCATCAAGCAAGATTGCCTCACCACGGATCCATCCAAAAGTATCATTTCTCGTCAGAATAATGGTAATGTTCTTGTCGCTTCGACGAATGGTTTCCAAGTCACCAAACACAAAGCCAAGAGACCCGTCACCAGTAAAGGAGACAACAGGCCCATCACTCGCATATAGCGCTCCAATCCCTGCAGGGACCGAGTACCCCAACGCCCCCATAGAATAGTTGGTAATATATCGTCTTCCGGCTTCCCTAATCGACAGCAATGCCGAAGGATAGATAGCACTAACGCCCGGTTCAGCCGTGACAATCGCATTAGATGGAAGAATCTTATCTAACACCTGTGAAAGTTTGACTGGAGAGACTGTGCCTTCGGGCATCGGAATATTAGAATTGAAAATTGCGTCCAATGCTGTCTTTTTCATTGGGTTAAGGTCAACCGTTTCTCGTTTTAAGTCAGGATGCTCGGCTTTTATCAATTCAATCATATATTCAATGCTCGCGCGCGCATCACCTACAAGCCCTACCTTGAGAGGAAAGTTATTACCTACATGTGCTTCGGCAATATCCAAATGAATGAATGTCTTGTCGAAAGGATCGCCATAGAGTTTCCAATGATTGGTCGAGCTTGAATCTGTGTTAGTACCGACAAAGAAAACAGTATCGGCGTTTAGCACGAAGTTATTTGAATATTCCATGCCGCCACGTGCGCCAATGACGCGCAATGCAAGCGGATGCGTTTCAGGCACAGTGCCCTTGCCAGGCGTAGTCGTTGCAACTGGAATTTGCAGGATCTCTGCAAGCTCCATAACAACCTTCGACGCTTTTGATATCAATGCACCTTGACCACAAACGATAACAGGTTTCTCGGCCTTAAGCAGCAAGGCGATAGCTGCTCTGATCTTGCTATGATCCGCCACCGGGCGATGTGCCGGGTATTCACTGTATTCAGGTTCCGCGTAAAGATCCTCTATATCAACTTCTTCATGATAAATATTAATCGGCACCCGGATATGAACTGGGGCAGGCCGGCCAGACGTCGCCACGCGAAAGGCACGCCGGAGAATAAACGGGATTTCCTTTGCATTTGTGAGAACAAAAGATTCCTTGGATATGCTTGCATAGAGTGCCGTTTGATCAACACCCGTCAAGCCATGCCGCTTATCCTGATTAATCGGAATATCCGAGCTGAAATAAATGACCGGTACAGAACTCAAAAAAGCTTCAGTAATCCCTGGCGTGCAATGCGTCACGCCAGGGCTTGGCGCTTCCAATACAGCCGGTCTTCCGGTGATTTTTGCGTAAGCTTCTGCAGCAAAAGAAGCCGTCCTCTCGTCCCTGGTCAGTACATATTCAATATTTGAGTGTTTTTTCCAGTCTTTATACCACCCGATCGTTGTTTCGCCTGGCAGGCCAAAAACATGCGTTACACCGTGCAACTCAAGCATTTTAAGGATGATTTGCCCACCCGTCATTCGGGTAGATTTGGCTGTATTCACATGGGCCTCCTATGCGTGTGATTCATAACGTATAATATTGTGCACAATTAATTATACAATACTGTATTATAATTAAATATACGGTGTATATTTATTAATGTAGAGAGTAT
>DGOK01000067.1:0-2259 GCA_002389385.1 Rhodospirillaceae bacterium UBA4468
GCAATTGGAACACTCAACGTCCTAATCTAAGAGAGGATCTGGCTCATCTTGTTGATAACACTAAGCGGCGTATTTGCGGTATTGAAATCCTGAATACCAGGTTAAAACTAATGGCGACGATGTCTAATTCTTGAAATGCCTGTTTTGTCTCTTTGGAACAGCAGTCCCGAATGATACTAGGTCTTTGAATTTATCTTTCGCACCCTTTGGCATTCGTGTTTGCGGCTTAGGCACAAGATGCGGCCTTCAAAATCCTGGAAGATGCTCTGGCAATACAAGACGCGGGTTGCTTCATGCTAGAATTTGAAGCGGTTCCGGGCAAAATCGCCTCGCTCATTTCACAGCAACTTGAAATTCCGACGATTGGGATTGGCGCTGGCGTTGGAACGGATGGACAGATATTGCTATGCTATGACCCTCTTGGTGTGTTTACAGACTTCAAACCAAAGTTTACCAAACGGTACGCGAAGCTCACAGAAGTGGCTGTCGGTGGTATCTCAGAGTATGTAAAAGAAGTAAAAGCCGGGACATTCCCTGACGACGATCATACTTACGGTGTCGACGAGGCAGAGTTAGAAAAGTCTGCCACTATGGTGGAGCATCGCAAACAGGTGTAAGTTAGTTTGCGAATCAACATGGAACGGAGTTCAATATGGCGCGATCATCTACCGCAAGAAAAGGTCTGCGTGCGGCGCGCCCAGAAAGTCTGACAGATAAAGCGTATGCTGTTCTGGAAGAGATGATTGTCACATTGCAACTCGAGCCGGGTGAAGTTTTATCCGAGACAGCTTTGTCTCAAGAGCTTGAGATTGGACGCACGCCTATCCGTGAAGCGTTGCAGCGCTTAAACCGTGAAGGGCTCGTTCAAATTTTGCCTCGTAAGGGTATTCTTGTTTCTGACATAAACCCGCGCAAACAGTTACTTTTGTTAGAAGTGCGGCGAGAGCTTGAGAGATTGATTGCGCGCTCAGCAGCACAACGCGCCACTGATGATGAGCGTGCACAATTTATTGCTATAGCGGATGGTATGGAAGCCGCAGCCTCTGAGAACGATGATATTTCGTTTATGCGGCTAGACGATCAGCTTAACCATTTGATGGCTGAAGCTTCACATAATGAATATGCAAACCGTGCTATTGCCTTGATGCACGGTTTATCTCGGCGGTTCTGGTATGTTCACTATAAGGAAACGGCGGATTTGCCACTTACAGCGCGCTTACATGCTGAGCTTGCTCGCAATATTGCTGCCTACGATGGAGATGCAGCAGCATCGACTAGTGATCGCCTTGTCGATTATGTTGAGAAGTTTACGCGTTCAACGGTCGGAACCTAAAATAGTATCCATTAAGTCATGATTAGTTTTTGCTCGATGCCTTAACTTTACCGGTTTCAGGAAAAATCCAGATGGCGAGCACCATCATGGCCGCTAAGGTAAATCCAATATAGGCAATCTCGGGCCTGGGCCCCGCGAGTTGAGTATAACCAAATCCACCAACAATGATGGCTGCCATGGCTGATATGAATAGTTTTATATGAATTGGCATGTTTCTATTCCTCTATCACTCAGCAGGAAGAGGCGCTGCAGCAGCCTCATCGGGGCGTTGCGGGCGGGCACGTAAATCGCTCCTTAGGTGCTGATCATTATAACCATTGAATAGATGGCCAATTAATCCCCGGTCAAGATCAGACGTACCAAAAAGCCAATCTGCAATAGGGAACGTAAGGTTCATGTTTCGCTCCATCATGATCTTATCGTTGTGATGGGCCGTGTGATGGCGGCGAAGCGTGTTCACGAGTGGGCACCAGCGCACAAACCAGTTTTCATCTACATGGCAGCAGAAGTGCATAAACTCATAGATCAGATACATGGCGGTGGTTGTCGAAATAAATAACCAGGCGATGTTTGCTGTGGCAATGGTATTTAAGATGAATACGCCAACCGAAGACACAAGTATAAATACAACAAGTGCGTAAGGTGGGAAGAACGTGACGCGCCAATCGCGATGATCACGGAACCGCATTTCTTGATCTGTAAAAAACTGATGATGGTTGAGCGTATGACGATCATATATGGCACGCAGACCCGGGTTCGTATGAGGCCGGTGCATCACATATTTATGAAGGAACCATTCAAATATATTGCAGACCAATAGTGTGGCAGGGACAATCATCCACTCCCACCAAAGGGGGGCTTGAATAAATTGCGCATAAATCCACATTGCGGTGGCGCCAATAGCATAGATGACGATGACGTGGACA
>DGOK01000067.1:2374-2856 GCA_002389385.1 Rhodospirillaceae bacterium UBA4468
GTCCAATGCCCAAGAGATCTCATATTTTATGTTTCTAAAAGATGAGAATAACTCTAACTTTATATGCATAGAAAGTAGACATTTGGTAACCCGCGCATCAATCGTCTCGACCGCATAATATTGATACGGTCGCAGGATCATCAAAATCTTGTCGCTTTCGTGCAGCACGATGTATTTGCTGATCATTTTGCTGACGTGGCATTTTTCTAGGAACACATCGGCAACCACGTTTATTTTCTCAGCCTGACGCCGGCTCCTAGTCCATCCGTTGGCTCTATTGTTTGACGTCAGCGCCTATGGAACAGATTAGCGTGATTGCACAAGAGAGGATTTCTGGTTCATCGTAATGACCCGAAGGGGAATGAAGATGAGACAGAATGTCCGTCATCATGCAATTGGAACACTCAACGGCCTAATCTAAGAGAGGATCTGGCTCATCTTGTTGATAATATTAAGCGGCGTGTTTGCGGTATTGCAAGCGC
>DGOK01000070.1:0-1669 GCA_002389385.1 Rhodospirillaceae bacterium UBA4468
AACCGTAGCCGAACACGTTCGCCGGGCTTGAAAATGCCCGTCCAGTTCTGTGACGAAGACTTGCCGTTCATCAACGGGGTAAAGCCCTGAACGTCTTCTATGTCATTGGGGAGCATGCGCATGTCCCCCCAATCAAGGCGATCTCTGAGTGCGGCTTCAAATCCCATTTTCTCGGAATCCTTGAAGAAATCAGAAATCGTCCGTTGTTGGCGATTGTAATAGTCCGGCATCATTTTGAGATTACGCATGATGCGATGACCCGCGTGTGGATGTGCGTCTGTTAACTGAACAACATACTCCCGGTCATATCGATAGGGCTCGCGTCCTTTTGAATCAATAATGATGGCACCGTAAGCGCCGTCTGGTTCTTGGAACTTGGTGTGACTATGGAACCAATACGTCCCGCTTTGTACGATCGGAAAATTGTATGTAAACGTCTCGCCTGGGGCGATCCCGTCGAAGCTGATACCTGGTACGCCATCTTGTTGGTAGGGCAGGATCAATCCGTGCCAATGGATTGATGTTGATTCAGACAGGTTGTTGGTGACGTTGATGGTGACATCTTCTCCTTCCTTGAAGCGGAGCACAGGTCCGGGCGACGCACCGTTGTACCCGACCCCCGTGCGCGTGAAGCTCCCCGTATCTATCGTCACAGGGTCGACAGTAAGATTGTACTCACCTGCCTGAAGAGAAGAAATTGAGAGCATTGATATGACGAGACCAGTAACGATCCCAGAGCAAACTCTTGAATAAGACATGTCTATTTCCTTGGAATTTAAATGAACGAGCGATACGCGCTGCGTAGCGCGTATCAATGCTCTAGCTTGATATTGCCAACCATGCCGGACTCGTAATGACCCGGAATGTTGCAGGCGAATTCAAGCTTGGCGCGGTTGGAAAATGTCCAGATGATCTCGCCCGTTTTTCCAGGCTCAAGCAGAACGCTGTTAGGCTCGTCATGCATGCCATGCCCCATGGATGCCTGCATCTTTTTAGCGGCATCCCAGTTGATGCGGTCGGGCTCAAGGACACCATGTTCAACCATCATCATCATTTCAGGTGCATGCGCGCGATGCATCTCACCCGTCGCAATATTGAATTCGTGAACAAANNCCAAAGGTTCGTAGAAATTATCGCCCATCGTGATGTGAATAGTACTGGTTACATCTGAGGCACTCCCGGCTTCACCTGTTTTACTGGCGTGGCCATGGCCGTGAGACCCGGCTGCAAATGCTTCAAGTGGGGTGATGAAGAGTGCGACGGCTGCGATCGTTGAGATGACAATCGACTTTGTATCATAGTTCATAAGTATAATCCTGACGTTGAAAATTGGGATGTGATGGGCCACGTCTACCGGTCCAACACGATAATCAATAAGTAACGGTGTCAGGATTTCGGTGGGGGTGGCTCAAATGATGCTGTGCGCGCCTGCAGTTGGGCAACGCCACTGCCGAGCTTTAACGCGGATGAATTTAAATCATGAACTTTGAGGGCCATATCGGGACTGACAAAGGCAGTTGCACAATGTGATGTGGCTTCGCCGCAGCAAAAATTCTTTTCAGGTGTAAGGCACACCCCTTCGCACGATGACGCATCGTCCATATCGACGGCCATCATCATGTCATGATGGCTTGATGGGTTTGGCATATGATCCATCGCCATAAAGGCA
>DGOK01000070.1:1698-4064 GCA_002389385.1 Rhodospirillaceae bacterium UBA4468
CTGGCAGGTCAAGGGGGTAAAATTGAAAAGGAAAATTGGTCGGGAAGACAGGATTCGAACCTGCGACCTCTGCGCCCCCAGCACAGCGCTCTACCAGGCTGAGCTACTCCCCGACCGGAATGCGTCGCTATATTCTTGAGGGCGCGACGCGGACGGGACTATAGTCTCCGACAGCGCGGCGTACAACAAAAACACATCTCATATCGGTTTGAATTTATGTTTCTAAGAAGAGCTTTGTAAAAGCTGCTCGCGGAGGCCTTTAAGGTCAGCGACGATCTCAGAAATTTCACGTTGGAAGGCATCGCTTGATGCCTGAGGTGCTTGCTCATCAGCTGTTTCAGCCGTTAAGTGGGGCTCAACAGGATTGGTGCCCGATGTCCCCTCGCCCAGTGGTATAGGTGTCTCGGTATCGTTGACGAAGTTTTTCACGCTGCCACTTTGGCGGAGTAATTTCTGCACGCCTTTAATGGTGTAGCCATCGACGTACAAAAGATCACGGATGCGCTTGAGCAGATGCATGTCTTCAGGGCGGTAATAACGTCGACCCCCGCCTCGCTTCATCGGACGAACTTGCGGGAACTTGGTTTCCCAAAAGCGCAGCACGTGTTGCGGAAGGTCGAGTTCCTTCGCCACTTCACTTATTGTTCGGAATGCAGTTGCTGATTTAGTTGGCTTGTCTGAGCCACTGTCGCTTGAGGTTTCGTCGTTCATCACGTCACCTGCTTATGAGTCAGACGTTTCACTTGGTTTACGGATTTCGTTAATACGGCTCTTGAGAACTTGAGACGGNNAAACACCAAAACCTTACGCGGTAAGATAGGCACTTCTTCGCCTGTCTTTGGGTTACGTCCAATCCGTTGACCCTTTTCACGAACCGAAAAGCTGCCGAATGATGATACCTTAACAGTCTCGCCTTTAATCAATGCGTCGGACATGTATTCAAGAACGCTTTCTAAAAGATCAGCGGCCTCGTTACGTGATAAACCAACTTCTTGATAAACGGCTTCGCCAAGATCAGCACGAGTAATTGTCTTGCCCGGCATAGTAGCGCAGCCTCCCCCTTGTTATATGATGCATGAGCCTATCGATAAGGAGGAAATCCGTCAATATCAAAGGGATGGAGGTTATATAACTATTTTTATTTGGATAGAGCGTCGAAAAAATTGATTACCAGCGAACGAGGCCTGCACCCCATGTCAATCCACCACCCATGGCCTCAAGTAAAATGAGATCGCCACGCTTGATGCGACCATCTTTGACCGCACTATCAAGTGCCAACGGGATAGAAGCTGCAGATGTATTGGCATGTTTTTCAACGGTGAGCACCACGTTGTCAGCGTTCATGCCTAACTTGCGCGCCGTGGAATCAATGATCCGTTTATTTGCCTGATGTGGCACAAGCCAGTCTAAATCCGAGCGCTCAAGGCCATTTGCATCAAGGGCTTCATCAACAATCGATGCGAGGTTCGTGACCGCATGACGAAACACTTCACGGCCATTCATACGCAGATGCCCGACCGTCTGTGTCGTAGACGGCCCGCCATCAACGTAAAGCATATCGTAGTGTGATCCATCAGAATGGATATGCGTTGAAAGCACACCTCGGCCTGAATTATGTCCAGCGCCGTTGCCTGGCACTTCTGGCTGTTCTTCCATAGCGCGCATAACAATTGCACCAGCACCATCGCCGAATAAAACGCATGTCGAGCGGTCCGTCCAGTCGAGGATGCGCGAGAATGTCTCAGCGCCAATCAGCAAAACTGTTTTTGCCTGACCGCATTTAATGAAGTTATCGGCAACTGCGAGACCATAAACAAATCCTGAGCAAACGGCTTGCACATCGAACGCAGCACCTTTGGTCATGCCAAGTTTCTGCTGCACTTTGGTCGCCGTCGACGGAAATGTATTGTCCGGTGTCGCGGTCGCGCAAACGATCAAATCGAGTTCTGATACATCGACACCGGCATGTTCAAGTGCGCGCGTCGCTGCGACGTATGCCAGGTCTGATGTGTATTCACCTTCAGCAGCAAAATGACGTTGTGCGATACCGCTGCGAGAGCGGATCCATTCATCAGACGTATCGACAGTTTTGGCCAATTCGTCATTCGTCACACAACGTTCGGGCAGATAGGACCCGCAACCAAGAATTTCTGAACGTATCATGAGGTCGTTTGTGCTTCCGGGTCTTTGGCGTTGTCGTCAGCAGCCTTAGCCGAGGCTTCAGCCTCTTCAGCTTCTGCAGCAGCCTTCTTGGATGCATCACGGTCTGCGAGTAACTGCGCACAGTCTTCTTTAATGCCGTCATTGAAGTTGTTTTTGACAAGATTAATGGCAACGCCAATGGCGTTGGCAAACCCATACCCGTC
>DGOK01000074.1 GCA_002389385.1 Rhodospirillaceae bacterium UBA4468
CGACTGAAACTTGAACAAATGTTGAGCGGCCGAGGTTCCCCAATCCGAGCCAGCCAGATTTGAAGGCGAGTTGTGCCTTATTATCCATTTCGGATGGCATGCTATCGACATAGGCGAACGTACCTGTAACAGCCCATTCACCCTGTTCTGCGGCGCTATCAAACACGCGTGTATCTGAAGGGTCTAGACGAATTGTACGGGGTAATTTCATGATGCGCGCGGGACGTCCCAAAGGTGTGCATAGGCAAATAAACCTGGTGTGCCGCCAGTGTGAACGTAAACAACTGCACCATCTCTGGGTAGCGTGTGATCATCGACAAGGGATAGAAAACCATCGAACGCTTTGCCGCTATAAACGGGGTCAAGAATAAGCGTTTCTTCTCGAGCTGCTCGTTCTATTGCGATCATCGTGCCGGGCGTTGGCTTGCCATAACCTTCGCCGATAAAATCATCATTCGTGATGACATCATCTGCTGTGATGAGGTTCGGTTTGCCGAGCATTTCTGCAAGTTTGAGTGTGCGCTTTAAGACACGGGCGTGTTGAAGTTCTGCATTTCGGCGGACGCAAATGCCATGCACTGGGGCGTCGACACCATAGTGCCGTAATCCGCCAAGCATGCCTGCATGAGATGCTGCACTCCCGCTCCCGACAACAACAGCAGCTAAGGGAATCCCGATTGCATTTGTCTGTTCAATTATTTCTCGGGCCGAATCAATATACCCTAAAGCGCCATGCGGCGGATGATCTGCCCCTAAATGAATGACATAAGGCTTGCCGCCGCGGGCGCGAATACCATCAGCAATTAATTCAAGGTTATTGTCGGCGCCATCTTCATCTTCGCCGACTTCAAAGCGATGAATAGGTACGCCCAATATCTGGTCAAGGAGCGCATTCCCTTTTTCCATTTGGCCAGCAGGCATGCCCTGAACACGGTCTTCTAATTGAACTTCGCATGCAAGGCCAAGCTTGCGTGCAGCTGCGGCGCATTGACGAACAAAGTTAGATTGTACTGCACCTGTTATGAGGACGGTATCGGCGCCTTCGGCAAGTACGGCACCAAAATAGTATTCTAGTTGGCGCGCTTTATTGCCGCCCATAGCTAAGCCGGTTGTGTCATCACGTTTTACATACAGATGGGGATGCCCGCTTTGGCGCATAATGTTGTGCATAGATTCAAGTGGCGTTGGTGCATGTGATAGTATAGCCCGCGGAAAATGGGCCATTGGATCATTCTCATTCATTAGCATTGTCTCACTCTCCTCTTATATATCGAGTTTACGGATCTACGCCGACGCGTCATCTTGTTTCTTATGATGATATGGAATTACTTGATAATGAGTTTAGTTGGCGCGGTACTGGTTCTAATGCCAGTGTCAGCCAAGGCGCTCGATCCTGAGGTCTTGAATTCGGTTGTTCGAATCAAGCCTAACTGGCCACTTTCTGCGCGGGGACAAAATGCTAATGGTGCGCCGCGCGATCCACAAGGTACAGGCGTTGCTATCCTTGAGGGTGGTTATATCGCAACAAATGTTCATGTCATTGGAAAAGCGGCGGCAGTTGATGTGCTCACAGAAGACGGGCGCATCTTACCAGCGATGATTGTAGGACGTGACTTTGCAACTGATATTGCACTGTTAAAGGTTAATGTCGATTTACCCGTCATGAAGACAGCATCGCCACCCGCACTTGCTGCGCCTGTTTGTGCGATTGGTAATCAATTTGGCTTAGGCTTGTCTGTGACGTGCGGGGTTGTATCGGCAATTTCAAGAAATAGTACGGGCTTTAATCCGATTGAAGATTTCATTCAAACAGACGCATCCATAAATCCAGGTGGATCCGGTGGCGCATTAGTAGACAGTCAATCTCGATTGATAGGGCTTGTTTCGGCCATCTTCACGAAGCAAAGCGATGCTGACATCGGTGTTAATTTTGCAACGTCGATGCGACTTCTTATGCGTGTTGTTGAAGACTTGAAAGAGCATGGACGTGTTATTCTTGGGGTGGCTGGGTTCGATGCATCAGTTGTGCCTCCACGGCTTTTGTCACGATATGCAGGCGTTATGGTCTCGAAAGTTGATATTCAAGAGCCCGCATTTCTTGCCGGGTTAGAGGCTGGCGATATTATTACGCACATTGGTGGAAACCGGATACCGTCACAGCAAGCATTCAATGCAGAAATGTTTATCCGACGCCCTGGCGAACTTATTGTATTTGAAGTGCGCCGAGGAGACATGGTGCTTGATATAGAAGTTACGCTTAACTGAGAGCGATCGCTCCTTCGGTTTCGAAGGCTGAAATATCATCTTCGGAAAAGCCATATTCGCTAAGAACTTCGAATGTATGTTGCCCGAATACCGGCGCGCCTGTTGCAACTTTTCCAGGTGTTTCTGAAAGCTTGATGGGCAGGCCTAAGGTTTTAACCGGTCCAAGTTTTGCGTGTTCAACCGTTGGAATCATATCGCGTGCTTGGGCATGAGGATCTTCATGCATTTCACACACATTCATCACAGGACCAGCTGGTACACCAGCTTTCTCAAGACGGTCTAGCCAATCAGATTGGCTACGCGTCTTGAAAATAGGGTTTAGAACATCTTCGAGTTCTTGGAGCCGTGTCATACGATCGACATTCGTTGCAAATCTTTCATCATTTGCGATTTCAGGCGCTTCCATTGCATCTAAAAGGCGTTCCCAGTTTCGCTGATTTGCAGCACCGATTGTAATCCAGCCGTTTGTTGTTTCGAATGCCTGGTATGGTCCATTCAACGGATGCGCTGAACCCATTGGCCCTGGCGCGACGCTCGTTGCGAGGGCGATAGCACTTTGCCAGTAAGTCTGAATAATCCCGGCTTCGAACAGGGATGTATCAACGGCCTGGCCTTCGCCCGTTTTAAGTTTGTGGATGTAGGCAGATAACACACCGAGTGCAGCTAGAATGCCAGCCGTAATATCGGTAACAGGAGCGCCGACCTTACATGGTGGACGCCCAGGACCTTCGCCAGTGAACGACATTAATCCACTCATGCCTTGGGCGATAAGATCAAAGCCACCACGATCTGCATAAGGCCCAGTACGTCCAAATCCTGAAATCGTGCAATAAATCAGGCCGGGATTTATTTTCTTAAGGTCTTCATAACCCATGCCTAGTTTTTGCATTGTATCGCGGCGATAATTTTCAGTAACGACGTCAGCATCTTTAAGCATCTTTCGGAGTATTTTTTTGCCACTTTCAGTCTTCAGGTCTAATACTATGCCGCGCTTATTCCTATTCATCATCATGTAAGCAGCCGACTCGCCATCTATATCTGGTGGCAAAAATCGGCGAGAGTCATCGCCTCCAGAAATTTTCTCAACTTTGATGACGTCAGCGCCCAGGTCAGCCAGCATCAGGCCGCAAACGGGACCCGCCATGATGTGTGCTAACTCAATAACTTTAACGCCGGCCAAAGGGCCAAAAGGATTTGCTGACATGATAGCTCCTGGGGGTTAGCGACCTTTGAATTCAGGGGTCTTCTTCTCTAAGAATGCACGGTAGCCGGTTTGGAAATCTTCGGTGTCAAAACATGCATAGCTTTCAGCAAGTTCTTCTGCACTCAGCGGGGTTGGGTCTTGGAGACGTTTCAGAAATTTGCGGTGCCAACGATGCACGAGTGGGGCGCCTGCAGCAATTCGCTCAGCCGCATTGCGTGCTTCTGTCATAACATCATCATCAGCAACAATTCTTGAAACGATGCCAAGGCGTTGTGCTTCTTCGGCATCGAACACGCGACCTTCTAGTAGAATTTCGAGTGTAGGGCCCGCGCCGACAAGTGATCGAAGGGCATCAATTTCATGATACCCCATAACCAATCCAAGCTTTGAGATAGGTACGCCAAAACGACTTTTTTTACTGCAAATACGCACATCGCAAAGTCCGGCAAGCTCCATGCCACCGCCTACGCAAATCCCTCGAATAGCTGCGACGGAAGGATGTGGGCAATCTCTCATGGCCTTGATATTACGGCCCATAAGCTCGCCGTACTCTGCCGCTTTAGCTGTGCTTGAACGATCTGCCTCAAATTCAGAAATGTCGTTCCCGGGACTAAATGACTTACCCCCAGCCCCGGTCATCATAATACAGCGAACGGTATCGTCATCGGATAGCTCGCGGAAGATATCGCCCAGTCGACCCCACATAGTTTTCGTCAGGGTATTTAATTTTTCTGGGCGGTTAAGTGTGATCGTGACGATGTTTTTGTCGTCACGATCAATCAGAATATGCTCTTCACTCATTGCTAATCAGTCCGCTGTTTCGCGCAAGAAATCCATAGCCGCTTGAGTGCCGCCTTTATTAATCGGCACGCCTGCGAGCTCTAGGCCCATCTCAACGCCCGCGAGGGTACCCATAAGTGTGAGATCATTAAAGTGTCCAAGGTGACCAATTCGAAAGACCTTACCTTTAACTTTGCCAAGGCCTGTACCAAGAGACATATCAAACTTGTCTAAAATAAT
>DGOK01000026.1:0-2101 GCA_002389385.1 Rhodospirillaceae bacterium UBA4468
TCAAAATCTGTGAGGCGTCCAGCATATCATATTGCGATAAGTGCCTATAAGGAAGCCCTGCCTGCTTCAAACGGTTGCAATCCAGTATAGCAAAAATTTAATTCATAAAAACTTTAACAAATTGTAATAATTTCGTTACACAGAATAGCTATGTAGAGCTTAGCAACTTTTTTGGGGGAAAAATATGCTAACTCATGGTTCTCATGGCACTGTAATTGTTCGAAATAATGAGAGCGGGGCTCTCACACAAGCCATTCTTATTGGTAAATCGTCTAAGAAGTTTGATGTGAGCTTAAAAGGTGTCCCACTTACCTTCCGACGGGTCAATAATAGATACGTTTCAACCTACTCAGATCTAAGTTTTGAGTTGGTTAGTGGATAAAAATTACCTATCCATTCGCGTATCGACAGACCTATAGCGCGTTACGCAATCGGACAACCGACAGCGCCAATCTATCCATCCTATCTATGGACCCTATGTCATTGCAAAAGACATTGACGATCAGGGTCAAATAAAAAGAAAGATCTGCCACATGACCGTCTATGCTCTAAATGGCCTCGGCCGCATTGGCAAACTTGCGCTAAAACCCCTTTTGGCTCGGGGCGCTAAGATTGCTTGGATCAACGACGCGGTTGGGGACCCTGAAATGCACGCGCATCTGTTGGAGTTCGATACAGTACATGGGCGCTGGCGCGCAGACTTCACCTATGACACTCACAGCGTGTCAATCGATGGCAATCGCATTCCGTTTATCGGGACACGCGATATTGCAGACCTCCCTCTTGAAGGCGTTGACGTGGTGATCGACTGCACCGGTGTTTACAAAACCGAAGCTAAGCTCGCGCCGTTTTTTGAGGCCGGCGTAAAAAAGGTCGTCGTCTCTGCCCCTGTCAAAGATGGTGATGCGGCTAATATTGTATTTGGTGTGAACCATGACAGTTACGAGCCATTGCGGCACAAGATTGTCACCGCGGCCAGCTGCACAACGAATTGCCTCGCCCCCGTGGTGAAGGTCATCCACGAAAACTTGGGGATTAAACATGGCTCGATCACCACAATCCATGATGTGACGAACACGCAAACGATTGTGGATCGCCCCGCCAAAGACCTGCGTCGCGCGCGATCGGCGCTCAACTCTCTGGTCCCAACAACGACCGGCAGTGCGACGGCCATAACTCTCATCTACCCTGAACTCACGGGGCGGTTGAATGGGCACGCGGTGCGGGTGCCTTTGCTCAACGCTTCGCTGACCGACTGTGTGTTTGAAGTGGAACGTGAAACCACCGCGGTGGATATAAACGCCCTCTTTAAAGCCGCGTCTGAAGGTGAATTGAGCGGCATTCTTGGCTATGAAGAACGTCCGCTGGTCTCAACAGATTATACCAACGACGAGCGTTCAAGCATTGTTGATGCGCTATCGACCATGGTGATCAATGGCACGCAGGTTAAAATTTACGCGTGGTATGACAACGAAATGGGCTATGCACATCGCTTGGTAGATGTGGCCTTGATGGTCGGAGATAGCCTATGACGACAGCGCGTCCCGAGGGATTGGCGGCCTATGTTGCAGTGACCGCGTCCTATTGGGCCTTCATGCTGACAGATGGGGCGCTGCGAATGCTCGTGCTGTTGCATTTTCATACCCTGGGTTTTTCGCCCGTCCAGTTGGCCTATCTGTTTGTGCTTTACGAGATCGCGGGGGTCGCCACAAACCTGAGTGCAGGCTGGATTGCAGCCCGTTTCGGGCTGACGTCAACACTCTATGCTGGCCTTGGCTTACAAGTTATCGCATTGCTTGCCTTAACGCAGCTCGATCCTGAATGGGCAATTGGCGCATCTGTCGTGTTTATCATGCTGGTCCAAGGCGCAAGCGGCGTCGCAAAAGATTTGGCCAAGATGTCTTCCAAATCTGCCGTCAAACTCCTCGCGCCGGCAGGTCATATCGGATTGTTCCGCTGGGTTGCCCTGCTGACTGGATCGAAGAACATGGTCAAAGGGTTCGGTTTTTTGCTGGGTGCGGCGCTGCTTGCAACGATTGGATTTACCGGTGCCGTATTGGGCATGGCAACCGTCTTGGCAGTGATTTTAATCGCAGTGCTC
>DGOK01000026.1:2125-3562 GCA_002389385.1 Rhodospirillaceae bacterium UBA4468
CTTTTCCATGTCGCCCAATGTAAACTGGCTCAGCGCCGCCCGCGTCGTCCTGTTCGGAGCGCGGGATGTTTGGTTTGTCGTCGGCATTCCAATCTATTTCTATGCGATCTTGTCGGATGGGACCGAAGAAGGCAATCGCATGTCGTTCTTTCTGATTGGAACATTCATGGCCATTTGGGTCATTTTATACGGGTTGGTACAGATCAATGCGCCGCGTATCCTGAATGCAAAATCGCGCACCACTGCCGAGCTGATTTCTGTGACACGCCTGTGGGCTTGGGCGCTTACGTTGGTGCCTGGAGTTCTGGCCGTGGCGGCACTTTTGGCGAATGGCCCGCAACATTGGCTGACACTGGGTCTAGTCCTGGGCCTTTTGCTCTTTGGCGCACTATTTGCGATAAACTCCTCGCTCCATTCCTTTTTGATCCTGCTGTTCACAAAAGCAGAGCGGGTCACACGGGACGTCGGGTTCTATTACATGGCAAACGCGGCTGGCCGTTTGATTGGAACGCTAGCGTCGGGACTAACCTATCACATTGGAGGGTTGCCCCTAATGCTTGCAATCGCCGCGGGTATGGTCGCATTATCCGCAATGGCAGTGAGTTTTCTAGTACCAGAAGAGGAAACCATGGGATGACGCAGCTTCGCACAATCAACGGGGCTCCACTGTCATCTTTGTGTTTTGGCACCATGCAATTTGGCGGTACCGCCGGTGCAGATATGAGCCTGGCCATGTATGATGCCTGTCGCAAGACCGGTGTGAACCATTTCGACACGGCACATGTTTACACTGGCGGAGCTTCCGAAACCCTGTTGGGACAGTTCATCAAGAACGAGCGCGAGAACATCTTTGTCGCCACCAAGGTGGCCTATACGGGCGGCGCCGGCAAAGAGAACATTAATGCAACATTTGCGGCATCACAAATACGGCTTCAGTTGGATTGTGTCGATCTGCTATATCTGCACCGCTTCGACGACGAGACCCCCTTGGAAGAAACATTTGAGGCGCTCGCGCGATTGCAGCAGCTTCGAAAAATTCGTCATATCGGCGTCTCCAACTATGCCGCATGGCAAGTGGTTAAAGCTCAGACAGTTGCCGCAAAAATGGACACCCGCATTAATATGATTCAGCCAATGTATTCATTGGTCAAACGCCAGGCTGAAGTGGAATTGTTGCCGATGGCACAAGCCGAGGGCATCGGTGTCGCAACCTATTCTCCCCTCGGCGCGGGGCTGTTGACGGGCAAAAACACCCAGAGCGGGAATGGACGTCTTGCCACTGATCGCCGGTATGCCGCGAGGTATGGCCAGCCTTGGATGCATAAAACAGCCAAGGAGTTTGCAACACTTGCCGCACAGATGCAGGTGGATCCCGCGACACTTGGCGTCGCATGGGCGGCATATCATCCAAGCGTAAGCTGTCCAATTATCAGCGCA
>DGOK01000026.1:3640-5531 GCA_002389385.1 Rhodospirillaceae bacterium UBA4468
GCTCCCGCGACAGACCGGCTTGAGGAATTATCGTAGTGTTTATGCGAAAAGGTGGTCAACGTGTCCCTTTGCATGCGCAAGTTTCATCCAGAATCGTTGCTTAAAAATCCCGCGTGTCTTGTCATCCAAAGGCGCGGTCAATCACCGGGATGGCGTCAATTAAATTGGCGCTCAATAGTCTCAGTCGTTTTGATTGGGCAGGCCTTCATATCTGTAACTTTCAGTGGAAAGATCGCCCACCCAAGCGTAGACAGACATAAACGCTTTTTCCTTTGTCAAAGTGGCGTGCGGTAAAAAAGATGCATGGTGCGATCTGTCTCCAACACCCGAACTTTGATAGGCTGCGTCACCCCGCATCCAAAAACATGCGCCAGCAAGCATGATGTAAATTTCTTCCGCGGGATGCGTGCGAACTCCGTATTCCGAGTTTGGCTGCATTCCATAAAGCCCCAGTCGGACCACATTCGATGTCACCAATCCATCCGGTCCTAATAATTCTACATGTGCCTTGAAACTACTGTGTTTCTTGTAAAGCTCACTTTTTGAGGTCTCTGGCGGCGCCCAGTTAAACGGCATCTCTAGGACATCTGCACAAATTGGATGTGCGTCATCCGCCGTCATAACTGCCGCAATATTTGCTGGTACTGGCCTTGGTACGCTTAAAGCCTGGGCATGCTCAGCCTTTGCGCGCAACTCTTGAGCCACAATCTTCTCAATTTCCAAATCACCGTTGAACACCTGTTCTAGGTCTAAAAAAAGCTGTTTGAGACAAATCGTTTGCCGTGTTCCGGTCGCCATTAAAAAACCCTCATGGATGTACAAAAAGCATCTCGCATTTCCCGGATAATACATGATCCAGGGCCATTATAGTAGCAAAACGGATCGAAAAAGTGTCAAAGGCGACAACCCGAGGAGAGCTCTGTATGCCAAGATCTTGTCTATTGCCTGCACCCACCAAGAAATCTCACAAAAATGTACCGCATCTTAAAATTTATTTTCCCTGTTACACGCCCTCATGTCCCAAAGCCTAGGCTGGCTATAATCTCCAAACCTATGCATGCGGTAAAAATTGGATTTCTGAAAAACTGTCCTTCTTGGGGTGTCCACAAAAGTAATTCAAACCGACCCTTATTTAAATGTAAATGTTGCGCAATGCAGTTAATGGATCTCATTATACAAGCGTTTTTGTGCCATTTTCCACGTTCGTTAGTTTGAATTTGTTCGCATATGTTTAGGTAAATGAGATGACTTCAAATTTCATCGGCACAGTGTATCGGTTTGCCATGAGCAGGCATCATTTACGGTAAGATTCATGCCGCATTGTGACAATACCTTTACTCAATGTTCACAAAACTGAAACGTAAGCTTCACAAGTTTGTTGCATTCATCTGGTAGCTCTCTCTCAACAGCAGGAGGTGACATGCTTAGGATTGACGCGCTTACAAAACGTTTCGGAGATAAAACCGCCGTTAACTCAGCGACGATCGCTGTAGATGCACCATCCATGATAGGTGTTATCGGGCGATCTGGCGCAGGAAAATCCACGCTCTTACGGATGGTCAATCGCCTGAGTGATGCGTCGTCCGGCACAATCACCTTTGAAGGCGAGGATATTACGTCTTTGAAAGGTGGAGCGCGACGCAACTGGCAATCACGCTGCGCGATGATCTTCCAGCAGTTTAATCTTGTACCCCGTATGGACGTGGTATCAAATGTACTTCACGGAACGCTAAATAGACGATCCACCGTAGCGACGCTCTTCAATCTATATCCCCAGACTGACATCCATCAAGCAATCGAAATTCTGGATCGCCTTGGTATCGCTGAACAGGCGCCTAAACGCGCAGAAGCCTTGTCAGGAGGCCAACAACAGCGCGTCGCAATTGCACGG
>DGOK01000141.1 GCA_002389385.1 Rhodospirillaceae bacterium UBA4468
GAAAACCGTATCTTCAAGCAGCGTACAGTGAATATTGGCGTCATTGATGCCGAGCAGTGCCAGGACTGGGGCTTTACCGGCGCCAACCTCCGCGCATCAGGCGTTGCCTGGGATTTGCGCAAGTCACAGCCTTATGATGGCTACGAAAAATATGACTTCCAGATTCCTGTGGGTAAGAACGGCGACTGCTATGATCGCTATCTCATCCGCATGCTAGAGATGAGAGAAAGCATTAAAATCATCCGCCAAGTTATTGATAACATGCCGATAGGGCCTGCTAAATCAATTGATCATAAAGTCACACCACCCTCACGTACGGACATGAAGCATTCGATGGAAGCACTCATCCATCACTTCAAACTCTATACCGAAGGCTTTAAAGTGCCTGCGGGTGAGACGTATACTGCTGTTGAGGCACCAAAAGGTGAATTCGGCGTGTACTTGATCTCGGATGGATCCAACAAGCCTTACCGCTGCAAAATCCGGGCACCCGGGTTTGCCTCGTTGCAGGCCACAGAATTTATATCTAAGGGACATATGCTTGCTGACATTGTTGCAAATATTGGCTCGGTTGACGTTGTGTTCGGGGAGGTTGACCGATGACCGATGCACCTGAGACGTTTGAATTTGACGCTGAAGGCCGTAAACGCGCCGAAGCCGAAATCGCCAAGTATCCCGAGGGTGCGCAGCGCTCGGCCGTGATGCCTTTACTTGATATTGCGCAACGCCAATGCGGCGGCTGGCTCCCAATGCCTGCGATCGAGTATGTCTCGGAATACCTTGAGATGCCTGCTATTCGCGTTCTCGAAGTCGCGTCTTTCTATACGATGTATAACCTTAAGCCGATCGGGAAGCATTTCGTTCAAGTTTGCACAAACTTGCCGTGCTGGCTCAATGGTTCAGACAACATCATGAAGGCATGCCAGGACAAGCTTGGTGTCCGCTCGGGCGAGACCACTGAAGACGGCGAGTTTACGCTGCTTGAAGTCGAATGCTTAGGTGCGTGTGTGAACGCCCCGATGATGCAGATCAATGACGATTACTATGAAGATTTGGATAGTGGAGGTACGGCAGCGATTCTCGACGAGCTGCGCGCTGGAAAAACACCAAAAACGGGGTCGCAATTAGCAAGATTTACATGTGAGCCATTGGGTGAATTGACCAGTCTGACGCATCAAGAAGACTTACGCGCCCAGAAAACAGCTGGAAAGGTAAATAGCTGATGCTGAAAGATCAGGATCGCATCTTCAGAAACATTTATGGCCTTGAAGACGTTGGCTTAACAGGCGCACGCGCACGCGGCGTCTGGGACGGCACCAAGGCACTCGTTGATCTGGGCCGCGAAACCATCATTGAGAACGTCAAGGCATCTGGCCTGCGTGGTCGTGGTGGTGCGGGCTTCTCAACGGGCATGAAATGGTCGTTTATGCCGAAAGACGTCGGCGAACGTCCACATTATTTGGTTATCAACGCGGACGAGAGTGAGCCTGGGACGTGTAAAGACCGTGAAATCATGCGTAATGATCCGCACAAGCTTATCGAAGGTGCGTTGATTGCCAGTTTTGCGATGCAGGCGAACGCAGCATATTGCTATGTGCGCGGTGAGTTCTTCCGTGAAACTGAAGCCCTACAGCGCGCTGTCGATGAAGCCTACGAGAACGAGCTTATTGGCGACAATGCATGTGGCACGGGCTTTAAGTTCGATTTCTATATTCACCGTGGCATGGGTGCTTACATCTGTGGTGAAGAATCCGCGATGATCGAGAGCCTTGAAGGCAAAAAAGGTCAGCCGCGTATGAAGCCGCCATTCCCAGCAAACGTCGGCGCTTGGGGCTGCCCAACCACAGTGAACAACGTTGAAAGTATTGCCGTTGTGCCGGATATCCTGCGCCGTGGTGCAGATTGGTTCGCCGCCCTTGGCCGTCCAAACAATACAGGTACCAAGCTCTTCAATATCTCTGGGCACGTTAACAAGCCGTGTACTGTTGAGGAAGAGATGGGCATTCCTTTGAAGGAACTGATCGAAAAGCATGCCGGTGGTGTGCGGGGCGGTTGGGATAACCTGCTGGCAATCATTCCGGGCGGTGCATCGGTGCCATTGTTGACCAAGGAAATGTCTTCAACGGTTCTCATGGATTTTGATTCACTTCGCGAAGTTCGTTCCGGTCTTGGAACAGCCGCTGTGATGGTTATGGATCAATCAACTGACGTCATTCGCGCGATTACCCGACTTTCTCGCTTTTATATGCACGAGAGCTGCGGACAGTGCACACCGTGCCGTGAAGGTTCTGGCTGGATGTGGCGAATGATGGAGCGGATTTGTGCAGGCGATGCGACGCCAGCTGAAATCGACTTGCTCGAAGAGGTTACCAAGCAAGTTGAAGGTCATACGATTTGCGCGTTGGGTGACGCCGCAGCGTGGCCGATCCAGGGATTAATTCGTCACTTCCGTCCTTTGATGGAAGAACGGGGACGCGGCGCACAGCCCGTCGCCGCTGAGTAACGTAGTGAAGGTTGAGGACAACAAATGCCTAAACTGACCATCGACGGCAATGAAGTCGAAGTCGACGCCGGCCTTACGGTCCTTCAAGCGTGCGAGCAAATTGGAATTGAGATTCCAAGATTTTGCTATCACGAACGTCTATCCATTGCCGGCAACTGCCGGATGTGTCTGGTCGCCCTAGAGCGTGCACCAAAGCCAGTGGCTTCATGTGCAATGCCTGTCGGCGAAGGCATGGTTATTCACACGAATACCCCCGAAGTGCACAAGATGCGCAAAGGCGTGATGGAATTCCTGCTGATCAACCATCCCCTTGATTGCCCGATCTGTGATCAAGGCGGCGAGTGTGACCTTCAAGACCAGGCTATGGGTTATGGTCTTGATCATTCACGTTACAAAGAAAACAAGCGTGCCGTTGAAGACAAGGAAATGGGACCGCTGATCGAAACAGTGATGACACGCTGTATTCACTGCACGCGCTGTGTCCGTTTCACGACTGAGATCGCAGGCATCACGGATATGGGGATGTTGGGTCGCGGCGAACACGCTGAGATCACATCTTACCTCGAAAAGGCCGTTGATTCTGAGCTTTCAGGCAACGTTATCGATTTATGCCCAGTCGGCGCACTGACATCAAAGCCATATGCTTTTGTTGCACGTCCTTGGGAACTCAAGAAAACAGAGACTGTTGATGTCATGGACGCCGTCGGCTCCAACATCCGCGTTGATGCCCGTGGCTCAGAAGTCATGCGGGTCCTGCCGCGTTTGAACGAAGACGTGAACGAAGAGTGGATTTCAGACAAAACCCGCTTTGCATGTGATGGTTTACGTCGTCAGCGACTGGATCGTCCGTACATTCGCGAAAATGGCAAATTGGTACCTGCGTCCTGGGACGACGCCTTTGCTTTAATTGAATCAAAGGTCGATGGTCTTGATGGATCAAAGATCGCAGCGATTGCCGGTGATCAGGCTGATTCCGAAGCCATGGTGTCCTTAAAGGCATTGATGATCAATCTGGGCTCTGCAAACATAGATTGCCGTCAGGATGGGTCACAAATTGATCCATCAACGCGCGCCGCTTACATCTTCAACTCGGAAATCGCCGGGATTGAGCAGGCTGATGCGTTGTTGATCGTTGGATCAAACCCACGCCTTGAAGCTGCGATTATCAATGCACGTATCCGCAAACGCTTTATGGCGGGCAAATTCCCAATTGGCGTTATCGGCGAAGCTGCTGATTTACGTTATGACTATGAGCATCTTGGAACCTGTCCTGCAGACTTAAAAGCTGTGCTGGATGCCAAGTCCGCATTTGGCAAAATCTTAAAAGACGCAACCCGGCCGATGATCATCATCGGGCAGGGCGCATTGGCCCGCGAAGATGGCGCGGCTATTCAGGCCCTAACACATCAGATTGCTGAAGCTTATGGTGTCGTTGATACGAATAAGGGCTGGAACGGCTATAATGTCCTGCATACAGCAGCATCACGTGTCGCTGGCCTGGATATTGGCTTTGTCCCGGGCGAGGGCGGCCTTGCTACGCATGATATCGTTGCTGCAGCCGGTAACGGCGACGTTGAAGTTGTTTATCTGCTGGGTGCCGACGAAATCGACACACAAGCACTCGGAAATGCCTTTGTGGTCTATCAGGGTCACCATGGCGACAACGGCGCGCACCGCGCTGATGTGATTTTACCGGGTGCAGCCTATACCGAGAAGAACGCAACCTGGGTCAACACCGAGGGACGTGTTCAATTGGGACGCTTAGCTGCATTCCCACCTGGTGATGCCCGCGAGGACTGGACGATTATTCGCGCCCTTTCAGATGTGCTTGGTAAGTCGATCCCTTGCAATGATTTACGCGGTGTGCGGTCCATGCTGGTTAACGCCAATACGAACTTTATGAACATCGACATCGCTGTCGATGCAAAATGGGGAAGCTTTGGCGTTGCAGGCGACGTTACTGACGCGCCGTTTACCTCACCAATTGATAATTTCTATATGACTGATCCGATCAGTCGAGCCTCAGAGACGATGGCTAAGTGCACCGAGACATTCTTGGAAGCTCAGGAAAAGGCAACCGGTACCCATGGCTGAGTTCTTCGAAACACAGGTTCTGCCAACATTATGGTTGTTAGCTAAAATCATCGCGATTATCGTCCCTGTAATGCTATCCGTGGCTTATTTGACGCTGTTTGAGCGTAAAGTCATTGGTGCCATGCAGTTGCGCAAAGGCCCGAACGTTGTGGGTCCATTTGGATTACTGCAGCCGATTGCCGATGGCCTCAAGCTGTTCATGAAAGAGACCATTATCCCGACGGGTGCAAACCGCGGTGTGTTTATTGCAGCCCCGATGATTACCTTCACCCTGGCGCTCGTAGCCTGGTCGGTGATCCCGTTTGATGCGGGCATGGTCCTCGCGGACATTAACGTCGGCATTCTATTTTTATTCGCGATTTCATCATTGGGTGTCTACGGTATCCTGATGGCTGGCTGGGCATCGAACTCCAAGTATGCATTTCTGGGCGCGATGCGTTCGGCTGCACAGATGGTTTCATACGAAGTGTCCATGGGATTGATCATTATTACTGTGCTGTTGTGCGCAGGCTCGTTGAACCTTTCCGTCATTGTCGAATCACAGCGTGACGTTTGGTATATCATCCCGCTGTTCCCGATGTTCGTGATCTTCTTTATCTCAACGCTTGCCGAGACCAACCGCCATCCGTTTGATTTACCTGAAGCTGAGGCTGAACTCGTAGCTGGTTATAACGTTGAATATTCAGCGATGACGTTCGCACTGTTCTTCTTGGGCGAATACGCCAATATGATTTTGATGTCTGCAATGACGTCGGTGCTGTTCCTGGGCGGCTGGTTGCCACCTATGGATATTGCACTGTTTAACTGGATACCGGGGCCTATCTGGCTGGCTCTGAAGATTACATTCTGTCTGTTTATTTTCGTATGGGTTCGCGCCACATTCCCACGATATCGTTACGACCAATTGATGCGTCTCGGCTGGAAAGTCTTCCTGCCGCTCTCATTGTTGGCTGTTGTTGCGGTGTCGGGTTTCCTCGTGGCTTTCGACATGGCCCCAGTTTTGGGTCAAGGGTGAGAAGAGACATATCATGAGCTTCATTGGACGCGGCGCACGAGCACTCTTTCTCACAGAACTTATTTCCGGGATGTCACTGACCTTGCGCTATTTCTTCCGCAAGAAAGTGACGGTGAACTATCCGTTTGAGAAGGGACCATTATCGACCCGGTTCCGTGGTGAGCATGCACTCCGACGTTATCCAAACGGTGAAGAGCGCTGCATCGCCTGCAAATTGTGCGAAGCGATCTGCCCGGCACAAGCCATCACGATTGAGGCTGAGCCGCGTGACGACGGATCTCGCCGCACAACACGTTACGACATCGACATGGTTAAATGCATCTATTGTGGCCTATGCCAAGAAGCATGTCCGGTTGACGCGATTGTCGAAGGACCGAATTTTGAGTTCGCCACGGAAACCCGTGAAGAACTGCTCTACGATAAAGATAAACTTCTGGCGAACGGTGATCGCTGGGAAACCGAATTGGCGGAACGACTGAGGATCGACGCACCTTATCGCTAAGGTGTGTTTGGGGGACTGATGATACACGCGTTCGCATTTTATATGTTTGCAGGGGTGGCAATTGCCTCCGCGGTTTTGGTCATTTCGGCCAAAAACCCAGTGCATTCTGTACTATTCCTGATTTTGACGTTCTTTAACGCCGCAGGTTTGTTTGTTCTGATGGGGGCTGAGTTCCTAGCCATGATCCTGGTCGTGGTTTACGTCGGCGCAGTGGCTGTCCTGTTTATGTTTGTGGTGATGATGCTCGACATTAACTTTGTCGAGATGCGACAGGGCTTCTTGCAATACTTGCCCGTTGGCGCATTGATCGGCTTGGTGTTATTACTCGAACTTATCATGGCCGTTGGTGGCTGGGCCTTTGCGCCAGAAGCAATAAGCCTTGCTGCATCACCTACACCGGCGCTGAGTGAACTATCCAACACCCATGCTATCGGACAGATTTTGTACACCAAGTACGTATTTTTATTCCATGCATCCGGCATGGTTCTTCTGGTCGCCATGATCGGCGCCATTGTCTTAACACACCGCCGACGCGACGGCGTCCACAAACAACGTATCAGCGATCAGCTCGTACGTGATCCAAAGGATACTGTGAAGCTTCAGGACGTTGAAACAGGGAAGGGTATCTGATGATTGAGATCGGACTCGGTCACTATCTGACCGTCGCGGCAATCCTGTTTATACTTGGGATTTTCGGGATCTTTCTAAACCGCAAGAACGTCATCGTCATTTTGATGTCCGTTGAATTGATGCTCCTTGCCGTCAACATCAACCTGGTCGCGTTTTCAACGCATCTGGGCGACATGGTCGGACAGATATTCGCCATGCTGGTGTTAACCGTTGCCGCCGCTGAAGCCGCTATCGGCCTTGCGATCCTTGTCGTCTTCTTCCGTAATCGCGGCTCTATCGCCGTCGAAGACGTCAACATGATGAAGGGTTGATCGATATGATTGAGACAATCCTCGTCTTTCTGCCGCTTGCAGGTTCGCTCATCGCCGGTGTTATGGTGTTGGCAACCGTTGGCGCGGATAAAGAATTTAAGCACAAGATGGACCTTGCCTCGCAGATTGTGACCTGCGGAATGATGTTGATGACTGCTGTATTAGCCGTAGTGATCTTCGTTGATGTGGGGCTGAATGGAAATGCCCGGACAACTGAGCTTTTCACATGGATCGCTTCAGGGTCGTTTGAGCTTTCATGGGCCTTAAAGGTCGACTCACTTACATCTGTCATGATGATCGTGGTATGCGTCGTCTCAGCAATGGTGCACGTGTATTCGATCGGGTATATGCACCACGATCCAAGCGTACCGCGTTTCATGTGCTATCTCAGCTTATTCACATTCATGATGCTGATGCTGATTACTGCCGACAACCTGGTTCAGATGTTCTTTGGTTGGGAAGGTGTTGGCCTTGCCAGTTATCTCTTGATCGGTTTCTGGTACAAGAAACCAACGGCGAATGCCGCAGCCATCAAAGCGTTTGTTGTGAACCGCGTTGGTGACTTTGGCTTTGCGCTGGGTATTTTTGCGACATTCCTTTTGTTTGATACCGTTCACCTAGACACCATCTTTGATGCCGTGCCGGGCAAACAAGATGCGGTATTGAATGTCTTTGGTATTGATTTCCATGCTCTGACGATCATCTGTCTGCTGCTGTTTGTCGGCGCGATGGGTAAGTCAGCTCAGCTTGGCCTGCACACATGGTTACCAGACGCGATGGAGGGGCCAACCCCTGTGTCAGCACTGATTCATGCTGCAACGATGGTGACAGCCGGTGTCTTTATGGTCGCGCGCTTGTCACCAATGTTTGAATATTCAGATACGGCGTTGATGGTTGTGACTGTTGTCGGCGGGTCTACCGCGATCTTTGCAGCGACGATTGGTTGCGTACAGAACGATATTAAACGCGTGATTGCGTATTCAACGTGCTCACAGCTTGGCTATATGTTCTTTGCTTGTGGTGTTTCAGCATATTCCGCGGGCGTATTTCACCTGATGACGCACGGTTTCTTTAAGGCGCTGTTATTCTTGGGCGCAGGTTCGGTCATTCACGCTATGTCTGATGAACAGGACATGCGCAAAATGGGCGGCATCTGGAAAATGATCCCGGTCACCTATGCTTTAATGTGGATTGGCTCTCTGGCACTTGTCGGCATTCCGCCATTTGCAGGCTATTTCTCGAAGGATATCGTCCTCGAAGCGGCTTATGGCGCGCACACAGGCGTTGGTAACTATGCATTTATCATGGGTCTGACAGCGGCGTTGCTGACGGCGTTCTATTCATGGCGTCTGTTGTTCATGACATTCCATGGCAAGCCTCGCTGTGACGAGACGGTGCTGGGCCACGTCCATGAAAGCCCCATGGTGATGATCTTGCCATTGGTGGTCTTGGCGATTGGTGCCGTCGGTGCGGGTTACTTCACCTATGACATCATGGTCGGTGAGAGCAGTGCCGTATTCTGGGGCGACGCCATCATGATCCTGCCAAGCCACCCTGCGCTTGAAAACGCGCATCATGTGCCGGCTTTGGTTAAGTATGCGCCATTGATTGTTGGTACGATCGGTATCGCTGCTGCGTATGTGATGTATATCGCGCGCCCGGATGTCCCAGACAAAATCGCCGCACGGTTCCAGGGTGTTTATCAATTCCTGCTCAACAAATGGTACTTCGACGAGCTTTACGACAAGATTTTCATCCGTCCAGCCTTTGCATTGGGCCGTGCCCTTTGGAAGGGTGGCGATGGCGCCTTGATTGACGGTGTTGGTCCTGACGGGGTTTCATCTGCCGTGCGCGTTATGGCACGCCGGGTTTCGGCGCTGCAGACGGGCTATCTCTATCACTATGCATTCGCCATGCTGATCGGTATCGCCGCGTTGGTGAGCTGGAACATGTTCACAAAAGGGGCGTGAGGGACTAATGTTCGACTTACCACTTCTCACAATCCTCACATTCGCGCCGCTTGTTGGCGTGTTGGCGATTTTAATCATCCGTCACGACGACCCAAAGGTTGTTGTGACGAACGCCCGGAACGTTGCGTTATTCGTCACAACTGGTGTGTTTGTCCTCTCACTCATCTTTTGGTTTGGCTTCGACAAAACCACAGCTGACTTCCAGTTCGTCGAGCAAGTTCCATGGATGGAAGATTTCGGTATCGAGTACCACATGGGCGTGGACGGTATTTCTGTGCTGTTCGTGCTGTTGACGACGCTGCTGACGCCTATATGTATTCTTGCCAGTTGGAATTCGATCCAAGAACGTGTGAAGGAATACATGATTTCCTTCCTGATCTTGGAAACATTCATGATCGGCATGTTCTGCGCGCTTGATCTGTTCCTGTTCTATATCTTCTTTGAAGCCGTATTGATCCCGATGTTCATTATCATCGGTATCTGGGGTGGGGCGCGACGTGTCTACGCAGCCTTCAAGATGTTCCTCTACACGCTTTTGGGTTCTGTGCTGATGTTGGTCGCGATGCTGACCATGTACTATCACGCTGGAACAACCAATGTGGTCGAGTTGATGGGATATAGCTTCCCGATTGAGACTCAGAAATGGCTGTGGCTCGCATTCTTTGCCTCGTTCGCGATTAAGGTGCCGATGTGGCCGGTTCATACATGGCTGCCAGACGCCCACGTTGAAGCGCCGACAGCTGGTTCCGTAATCCTGGCCGGTGTCCTGTTGAAGTTCGGTGGCTATGGTCTGTTGCGGTTCTCGTTACCGATGATGCCCGAAGCCAGTGTCTACTTTACGCCTCTGGTCTTCTCGCTATCGGCTATCGCCGTGATTTACACGTCGCTTGTGGCGCTTGCTCAAGAGGACATGAAAAAACTTATTGCGTATTCATCTGTGGCTCACATGGGCTTCGTGACGATTGGCGTCTTCACCTTTAATACCCAAGGCATTGAAGGTGCGATCTATCAGATGTTGTCACACGGTGTTGTGTCGGCTGCATTGTTCCTCATCGTTGGCGTCGTTTACGACCGTATCCATACACGCGAGATTGATGCTTATGGCGGACTGGTCAGTCGCATGCCCAATTACGCCATCGTCTTTATGTTCTTTGCGATGGCATCCGTGGGCTTACCCGGAACAGGTGGCTTCGTTGGCGAAGTTCTGGTTCTGGTCGGTGTCTTCAAAGTGAACACCTGGGTTGCCGCGCTGGCTTCACTCGGCGTGATCCTTGGCGCTGCCTACACGCTCTATCTATATCGCCGAATTATCTTTGGTGAGCTGACTAAAGAGAATTTGATGAAGATTAAGGATATGAGTAGGCGTGAAATGCTTATCTTTGCGCCCTTGCTGATTATCACATTGTGGATGGGTATTTACCCATCTTCGTTCCTTGATTTCATGCATGTATCCGTCGCGCATCTGATTGATCAGATGGAAACTTCATTGGCTGCGAGCGGTTCGCTCAACGTAGCCGGACGATAGGGGAGAGTACGTATGTTAATGACCGAAATGCCCAATATCGTTCCTGCATTGCCTGAGCTTTTTCTGGCTGGCGTGATCATGTTGCTGCTTATGTTTGGTGTGTTCCAAAAGGGCGGTACGAGTGACAATGACGAAGCCACGTTCCGCATCGTCTCTATGCTCACTATCGTGACACTGATCTTAGCTGTATTCCTGCTCATTCCATTAGCAGGCCCACGCTCAATCACGTTTGCCGATATGTTTGTTACGGACAATTTTGCCGTATTCTGTAAGGCGCTGGTTTTGATCGCCGCTGCGCTTGGCATTCTTATGTCGCGCGACTTTATGGAACGCCATCACGTCGCCCGTTTCGAATTCCCAATTCTGATTGTCTTCGCAGCGCTTGGTATGCTGTTGATGATCTCGGCAAACGATCTGGTGAGCCTTTATGTTGGCCTCGAGATGCAATCTCTGTCGCTGTATGTCTTGGCATCTATTCAGCGTGATGACAGCCGCGCAACCGAAGCTGGCCTCAAGTACTTCGTACTGGGTGCCGTCGCATCAGGCTTGCTGCTTTATGGTTCGTCCTTGGTCTATGGCTTTGCAGGTACAACGAACTTTGATGCACTGGCTGGCCTGTTCTCGGCTGGTGGCGACGTTTCAACCGGTCTTGTGATTGGTATCGTGTTCATCATGGCAGGCCTGTCGTTCAAGATTTCAGCTGTACCGTTCCATATGTGGACGCCGGATGTCTACGAGGGTGTACCAACACCCGTGACCGCATTCTTTGCCGTTGCGCCTAAGATCGCAGCATTGGCTCTGTTGCTCAGGGTTTTGATCGGACCGTTTGGGGATCTGCTTGTTCACTGGCAGCAAATTGTCATCGTGATCTCAGTATTGTCGATGGCGCTTGGCGCGCTGGCTGCAATCAACCAGAAAAACATCAAACGTCTGATGGCATACAGCTCAATCGGCCATGTCGGTTATGCACTGGTCGGTCTGGCAGCTGGTACCGAATCTGGTGTTCATGGTGTCCTCGTCTATCTGGCTATTTATCTCGTCATGAACATCGGTACATTTGCATGCATCTTGTGTATGCGTCGCGGTGGCGTGATGGTTGAAGGTATTAATGACCTTGCTGGCCTAGGTAAAACGCATCCGCTGCTTGCGGCTACAATTGCTATTTTCATGTTCTCACTCGCAGGAATCCCGCCACTAGCAGGCTTCTTCGGCAAGCTATACGTGTTCGTCGCCGCGATTGATGCAGGCCTGTATATTCTTGCAATCATTGGTGTTGTGACCAGTGTCGTCGGTGCGTTCTACTACCTTCGTATCATCAAAGTCATGTACTTTGACGATCCGATTGACGCGCTTGATAGTAACATCGGTCGTGAAATGACATTCGTGATCGGCGTTACATCGGTCATTGTCATCCTGTTCTTTGTTTATCCGAGCCCTGTTCTGAATACAGCGAAGATAGCCGCGGCGGCACTGTTAGCCGGATGACCAGCGACCAAAGCCCCGGGCCCCATCTGCCCGCGGTCTATAACCTTATCGCCCTTGAGACCGTCGGCAGTACGATGACCGAAGCGCGCAAGCTTGCCGATCAGGGTGAGGATGCGGCCCCGGATGGTACGCTGATCTGGTCGAAAGAACAAACCGAGGGGCGAGGGCGTCGCGATAATACCTGGGACAGCCCACGTGGTAATTTCTATTCATCCCTCATCGTACGCCCTGATGTGCCGGCGTCACGCGCGGCTGAGCTCAGCTTTGTAACAGGGTGCGCCGTATACGACACGATTGGGGAACTTTGTGAGCCCGGCTTTAATTGCCGTCTCAAATGGCCAAACGATATTTTGCTCAATGACAGTAAAATTGGCGGTCTTTTGCTAGAAGCAAAGGGCGAGACTGGACAAAATGTGGATTACGTCATTATCGGGCTTGGTGTGAACTTACGCTCGCATCCCGAAGGCACGGAATTTCCCGCCACAAACTTTGCTGAACAAAGTCAGGCCATTCCAGATTATACGTTCCTTGAAACCTATGCCCGTCACTTCCTTGATCACGCGGCAAGATGGGTTGAAGAGGGGTTTGAGCCCATTCGTGCAGACTGGAAATGGCGCGCTAAGGGTATCGGCAAAGAAATCATTGTCCGCCTGCATAGCGAGACAATGACGGGCGTATTTGAGGACATTGCCGAAGATGGCAGTCTCATATTAAATGTTGATGGCGACGTTCGGCGCATTGACGCCGGAGAGGTTTATTTTCCGGACGTGATAAAGGAGGGCTGAATGCTCCTCGCGATCGATAGTGGAAATACAAACACGGTGTTCGCCATCTTTAATGATGAGGGCGCCATCATTAGCCAATGGCGCGCGGCGGCAAAGATAGCCAAGACAGCCGACGAGCTTGCCGTCTGGCTCAGCCAGCTTATGCAATTGGAAAACATTTCCCGCGATGACGTCACCGAAGTAATCATTGCGACGGTTGTGCCCGAAAACCTGTTCGATCTGAAAACCCTGAGTTCCAAGTACTTTGGCTGCAAAGCACTCGTCGTTGGCGACCCGGATGTTGAGCTTGGTATAGAGGTTCATGTCGATCGCCCAGGTGAAGTCGGCGCAGACCGACTGGTCAATACGGTATCAGCACACAAGACATATGTTGGCCCGCTGATCGTTCTAGATTTCGGCACAGCAACGACGTTTGATGTGGTGGGACCAGAAGGGGCTTATGAAGGCGGTGTAATTGCACCTGGCGTCAATCTATCACTCGAAGCATTGCAGCGTGCTGCAGCGAAACTACCTCGCATTGAAATTGTGAAGCCCGAGCGTGTCATTGGCACAAACACGATTACCGCTATGCAATCTGGCATTTATTACGGTTACGCTTCAATGATTGAGGGCGTGATCGCACGTATCCGCGAAGAGAAAGAGCTAGAGAGCTTGCCTGCAATTGGAACGGGTGGCCTCGCCAAGTTCTATGCACCGGCCTGTCGATCGATTCAGAACATCGACGAAGACCTAACCTTACGCGGACTATTTGTGATTAACGCTAAAAATCGCACATGACATTATAGAATTAAACATTCGTCATCAGCCTATAAACGGAAACCAATAGTGCACGAAACGCACTTGATGGTCGCCTACATGGGTATGACGAGATTATTTAGAAAGATTTAGATGACAGACGAACTTGTATTTTTACCTTTGGGCGGTGCCGGCGAAATTGGCATGAACCTGAACCTGTATGGTTACGGGAATCCCAAAAAGCCAACATGGCTGATGATTGATCTCGGCGTCACCTTTGGTGATGGCAGCCCTCCGGGAATTGATTTGATCACACCAGACCCAGCTTTCATCGAGGAACGCAAAGATCAACTTGCCGGGCTTGTGCTCACGCATGCACACGAAGATCACCTGGGCGCTGTGCAGTACCTTTGGGACCGTTTACGCTGTCCGATCTATGCAACGCCATTCACCATGGAAATTCTGAAGCGTAAACTCGGGGACACCAACTTCGCCAATGATGTTGAGCTACACGAGTTACCGCTCAATGGATCTGTGACCATTGGGCCTTTCGAGCTTGATCTCATCACCATGACCCATTCCATTCTTGAGCCGAATGGTATTGCGATCAAAACCCCGCTTGGCACTGTGCTGCATACAGGTGACTGGAAGTTCGACCCTGATCCTGTTGTTGGCGAAGTATCAGACGAGGCCGCGCTAGAAAGGCTAGGGGATGACGGCGTGCTAGCTATTGTTTGCGATAGTACGAACGTCTTTAACCCTGGACACTCGGGATCAGAATCTGAGCTTACTAAAGATCTGACCAAGATCATTTCTGCATGCACCGGCAAGGTCGCCGTTGCGTGCTTTGCCACAAATGTTGCGCGCTTGGCGACGATTGCAAAGGTCGCTGAGGCGTGTGGACGTGATGTTGTTCTTGCCGGACGGTCCCTGCAACGGTCGACGACTGCAGCCCGAAAATGCGGCTACCTTGAAGACATTGCGCCATTCCTGGACGAGGATGCAGCTGGCTTTATCCCAAACGATAAGCTGTTGATTATTTGCACCGGATCACAGGGTGAGCCGCGCGCAGCATTATCGCGCATTGCGTCTGGCGGACACCCCCGGATCAATATGGGCGATGGAGATACGGTTATATTCTCAAGCCGCGTCATTCCCGGTAATGAAGTCAGCATTTCTGCCATGAAAAACAATCTCGTGCGCGCCGGTATCCGTATCGTCGAAGACACTGATGGACATATCCATGTCTCGGGTCATCCAAACCGCGAAGAACTGATCGAGATGTATCAGCATGTGCGGCCGAAGATTTCGATCCCGGTACACGGTGAACGACGTCACCTAGAGAAGCACGCAGCCCTGGCCCTTGAATGTCAGGTGCCGCATGCCATCGTCAACGAAAACGGCGGTATGATCAAATTGGCCCCCGGCGACCCAACTGTGATCAAACAAGTGAAATCAGGGCGACTGGTTCACGACGGGAACCGCATGGTACCTTTGAACGGCGAAGCGATCCGAAGCCGCGTCCAAGGCTTATGGAATGGCACAGTAATGATTACGCTTGTCGTGGATAAAGCAGGAACTCCGATAAGCGAGTTGTTCATTACGACGACGGGCATGCTAGAACCTTACGAAGAAGACGATATTCTTAATGCTGTCGCGGACAATGTGTTTGCAGCTCTTGAGCGTCTTCCGAAGAAAAAACGTGAGAGTGATAACGAGATTTCTGAAACGATACGCATTACATCGAGACGCGCTTTTCGTCGATTACTTGACAAGAAGCCGATCACTGATGTTCATCTAGTTAGAGTATAAGTCTATCCAAAATCGAGGGATCCAATGATTGGGAAATTGAACCACGTCGCGATTGCTGTACCAGACCTGGATAAGGCAGTCGCCGTTTATCGGGATGCACTGGGTGCCAATGTATCTGCTGCAACGGACGAGCCGGACCACGGCGTAACGGTTGTTTTTGTTGAACTTGAAAACACTAAGATCGAGCTTTTGCATCCGCTTGGTGACAATTCACCCATACAGCCTTTCCTGGACAAGAACCCGTCTGGCGGCATGCATCATGTTTGCTATGAAGTTCCTGATATTATGGTTGCACGTGATCGCATGCAGGCAGAAGGTGCACGCGTTCTTGGTGATGGAAATCCAAAAATTGGCGCACATGGCAAGCCCGTGCTGTTCCTTCACCCAAAAGATTTCTGCGGTACATTAGTTGAGTTGGAGCAAGCATAAATGGACCATTGGTTCTCAGGTAGTCTCGTCTTTATTGTTTTATGGTGGCTCATCATCTTTATGGTTCTGCCGTTTGGCGTCCGACCATCAACAGAAGAAGAAATGGAGCCAGGTCAAGAACCAGGCGCACCGCACAAGCCCATGCTTTGGCGAAAGGTCGTGATTTGTACGGCCATCACTGCCGTTGTCTGGATTATCATCTACTTTATTAATGAGGCCAATCTGATCAGTTTCCGACCAGACTAAGCCTAGTGGATCAACGTGATGTCGCTCGAGAAAATCATTAAAATAAATCGGCAGCGGGTTGGACTAGACGCCGCTCACAACGCATTTGATGAGTAGTTCTCATTATCAAGTGGTGCGGCATCAAAGCTGGTTATCTATGGACGCATGCGCCCCGGTGGCCCTGATGAGCATCATTTGACCGCTTTGAATGGCACGTGGAGTGACGCCACGTTCCCTAGTTACATTCAAAGCGAAGATGCCTGTACCATAGAGACTTGCCCAGGGCTTGCCTGGACACCGACGGGTACATGGAATGAAGGCTTTGTGTTTCTAGCCAATGCCCTCAAAGATCACTGGCCCGTTCTCGATGCAAAGGAGGGGGCTGATCTCGCACGGTTACTGACACCTGTGCGATCAAGTACAGGCGACAGTGTTGCAAATATCTATGTGTCTCGGGATGCCAGTACGGCGCAACTGCATATGCTCGACGGCATGAACGTTCATGATGATGTGGATTTCAGAACATGAGTACTTATTGCGACTACGCACCGGATGATCCTGTTCACGCGTCTTATCACAATACCGAATATGGGTTTCCAACCACGGACGAGACGGCGTTGATGGAACGCCTCGCCATGGAGATTTTCCAGGCAGGTCTGTCTTGGGGGCTTGTCCTAAAAAAACGTCAATCGACCAATGATGCATTTCGTGGTTATGACGTTGATAAAGTGGCCGACTTTAACGAGAAGGATATCGAGCGGCTTTTAGCCGACCCGGGTATTATCCGAAACAAATTAAAGGTCAACGCCATCATCGAAAACGCCAAGCGCATCAGGGCAATGCGTGACAGCCATGGCGGGTTCTCTAAATGGATTGAAGCACATTATCCAATGCCCAAACCCGAATGGGTTAAGCTTTTTAAGAAGACGTTTAAGTTCACCGGCGGCGAGATCACCGGGGAATTTTTGATGAGCACTGGATACCTGCCAGGCTCGCACCGGCCAGATTGCGCCACCTACAAAGTGATTGAAAAGGTATCTCCAGCATGGATGCAGGTCGACGCCAAGATTTACGACTAACAAAACGAATTTGGCATAAAAAAAGGCAAGACCCGAAAGTCTTGCCATTTTAATTATTTCCCCCCGCACTCGGACCTTAATGTTGCTCGTTGGCTACCCCGAAAGCGAACCAATTTATACCCAAAAAATTCCATCATGTCATCATAAAAGAACAATAAGCTGTTCGTTATTGATATATAATTGTTGCACTGCACCTAAACCAATGAAAACTTGAGGATAAATGCAGCAGCAATCACGTAAACGGCAATAGGTACTTCTCGTGTGCGCCCCGAAAGCAGCTTGATCGCCGTATAAGAAATAAACCCAAGCCCAAGGCCCGTCGCGATAGAAAATGTCAACGGCATGGAAATGGCTGTGATCACTGCAGGCACAACCTCTGTGACGTCTTCCCAATCGAGTTCTGACAATCCGCGTGTCATCACACAGGCGACAAAAAGCAATGCAGGTGTGGTCGCATAGGCTGGGATTGTGGCTGCAAGCGGTGAAAAAATAACGAGATCAGGAACAAAAGTGCAATGACGACAGCTGTTAATCCTGTGCGACTACCGGCGTTTATCCCCGATGCACTTTCGATATAGCTGGTTGTTGTTGAGGTACCAAGTGCGGCACCAACAACGGTTGCCGACGAATCCGCTAGCAACGCACGTCTTAGTCTTGGCAGCTTCCCATTTGCATCCAGCAAGTTGCCGCGATGCGCCAGACCAACAAGCGTGCCCGCCGTATCAAACAAATCCACAAACAAGAAGGCAAAGATGATTGAGATCAATCCGATGTTCAGTGCACCCATAATGTCCATCTGCATGAACGTTGGCGCTAAGGATGGTGGCATTGATATGATGCCGCCGGATGGCGTGACGCCTAAGGCGATTCCGACACCTGTCACAAGAAGGATGGCAATAATGATCGCGCCCGGAATACGTCTGGCGAACAACACCGCAATCAGAATAAACCCAGCCGCAGATAACAGGGCAGGGGGTGCACTCACATCACCAAGCGTGACCAAGGTTGCTGGGTGATCAACGACCCAACCTGCGTTCTTGAGCGCGATGATCGCCAGAAACAACCCGATCCCGGCCGAGATTGCGCGCTTCATGCTATCCGGGATCGCATTGATGATCCATTCACGCACGGGCAAGATACTCAATACAACAAAGATAATACCGGACAGAAATACAGCGCCCAGGCCGACCTGCCACGAATGTCCCATGCCAAGCACGACACCGAATGCAAAGTAAGCGTTCAGCCCCATACCCGGCGCAACGGCAACTGGATAGTTCGCAACAACACCCATAATCATCGTGCCAACGGCAGCCGCCAGACACGTGGCGACAAATACCGCGCCATGGTCCATGCCGGTCTCGGCAAGGATGCTTGGGTTCACAAACATTATATAGGTAAGTGTCAGGAACGTCGTCACACCAGCAATGATCTCGGTGCGCACAGACGTGCCGTTCTCAGTCAGCTTAAAATATTGATCGAGCATAATTCCCCCCTAAAGAATGTCTTCGATAGTCTTCCATGGAGATATCGCTGACAAGTAAGGAGAGGGGGTTTGGCTTATTCGACGATATCTCTCAGCGCGAATTCTTGAAGATGGCCCGACGGGTTTTCCTTAAGGCCGGGATCGGCTGGAATATCGACATCGAACTGGCGTTTCAAAATATCGGCGATCACTTCATAGCATGCGCCCATACGAACCACTTCCATGGTCGCGAAATTGATGATCGTCGCCGAGCGCTTATAGGTATGGTATTTTCGAAGCCCATAATCGATATGTAAATCTGCGATCGAGCGTACCTCTTCTTGCACGTCCATCAGGCGAAACTTTTGTCCGGTCCCGGTTAAGTTTGCTGACGACGCGATCAAAATTTGGCCGACCTCACACGCACGCGCTGCCAGTTCATTGGCAAAGTTACCTGCATTCAAGAACAGATTGATCCGTCCCAATGCTGTGCTGCCTTTCAGCAACTCTGGGCTTAGGTTTTTAATAAACGGATGATCCGGATTATATGGTGCAATGGCTGCAATCGGTAAATCATGCTCAAAAGCAATCGTTTCAATCATGTCCTGGGTGCGTTGATCAACGTTGTGAAGTTCGCGTTGCGTTTCCAGGTCACACACCAGCGTATTACGCTTATGCCCGCCGCGCTGCTTGGTGTTGAAAATCGTGTTTGTTGTTTCTTCGGTGCCCCCAACAATCCCGTAGCCGCAGTCATGGGGAAAAAGAACAATCCCGCCCGAAGTCACGATATCGATCGCGCGTTGTGCGTCTGCTTTAGTATCTATCCGTTGCATCTTAAATTCCTAATTTGCTGAATTCGCTAGACCGGGTGTAGTCGGGGGCAGGCATGCCAAGACTGGCTGCCTGACGTTGCTCATAAGCCCGGCATGTTTCGTCTTGATGATGGCCGCGAATGCCGCCGCGCACGGTGCCCGGCGTGATTGACCAGAAGTAATCTTTCCAGCTTTCTGGCAGCAATATCGAGTCCGGTGGTGATAACCAAAGCCGACACAGCAGGCGCTTTTTCTCAGGCGTGTCGTAATCAATATAGTCCGTGCGGGAATGCAGCATCACGTGATTATTGAGTATCTGCAGATCACCCGGTTCCAGGTACATTGTATACATGTTCTTTGGGTCCTGAAGGATCTCATCCAGCATGTCTGTGGCTTCACGTTGCGCCGCAGTTAGCTGAGGCACGCCTTCGATCTCTTGCCCCGTTCGAACCCGGTTGCGATTCCACTTACCAAACATGCGACCATCAGCAAAATCATACAAAGGCTGGCTATAGTATAAGGCTTCACCCGGCGCTTCTTCATTCTGCCTGGAGAAATAGAATTTCTGATGCGTTACTTCAGCGAGATCAGGACGAGCCGTCATTAAATCACAATAGGCCGATAACGAGCTGGTGATCATGCTTTGGCCACCAGACTTTGCTTTGTTGTAGCAAGTCAGCGTTACAAGATCGCAACCGTCCACATGAAAGTCGAGCTTGGCATTGGATGAATATCCACGCCCGCTTGAGGTGCGATAATCCATCCCGACATCGCGTACCGACGAGATGTACTGAGATGCAATGCCCTGGGGGCGGGCGACACCGGTGTGCAGACCAATGGCCCAGTTCATCAACTCGTATTCTTGCTCGCTAAGTCCTTCGCGGGGCAGACCGCGCACCAATGCCATGCCACGCCCATGATGCGCTTCGTTCAACGCTTTTGAGATGGTTGGCCAGACACTATCAAAATCAAAATCTTCTCGGGTATAATCAAAGAGGGGGCGATCAGGTACATGAGCCTTTTTAACAGCCTGCAACATATGCGTGCGCGCCGTGTCGTTAATCTGGAACACCCAGCTGCGATCATCTTTAAGATCAGCTGCCTGCCATGCCGCAGGTGTATGTGTGTCTATTTTATTCATGATGTGACCCTCCGTAATTTAAAATCTACCGGGTCAGGACTATAAAGAAAAATAGTATTATCGTATCAATTGATAAATATAATAGATCAATTGCATGAACTTTTTTGGATGGGTCAGTATGGATTCATAAGCTGACGCGTCTTTGGCGATGGCTTCGTTAAGTTTTTTATCAACCAATTTCATCCTCTCTTTCTTCGCCTTTGCACCCTTAACAAGCTGTGTTGAATTGGCATTGCCGTTTGCAGCCACTTCGCCATGCTGTTTTATAATTGCGTGCTGTTCCGATATCGCATTGCGATTGATCAGAAGGTTTTGAACGGATTTCTCCATCGTGTCCCTGACGTCACCCCGCTGATCCGCATGTTCGAGGCGCTTAGCTTCCGGGTATGCCTCATAGTACTCACGGCTTTCCCGTTGTGCGGCCAGTCGCTTCGGATCATTGGCCTGTTTACGTAAGTCGTGGAGTGCCGTCTCGGTATCATCGGTGTTACCGGTGCGGGCCGCATTGACAATGGCCTTGGCCTTGAGGCGTGCGTCATCATCATGTGGGAAGGTTTCATCAATGCGCGCTTTCATTGCATCCGCATTCTCAGGGGTGAGCGGTTTATCGGTGTCCAGAACTCGGCCCAGATCATCAACCACACCGGAAGTTTTTTTTGTGCATCGAAGTCTTTACCATGGAGACCGCTGGCACCATCCATGAGATCAATCTCATTATCAGCGTTTGAGCG
Source organism: Rhodospirillaceae bacterium UBA4468 (assembly GCA_002389385.1). Lineage (GTDB taxonomy): Bacteria > Pseudomonadota > Alphaproteobacteria > Rhodospirillales > Casp-alpha2 > UBA4479. The sequence goes on from DGOK01000141.1 coordinate 21,247, forward strand.
TATTGTGACATTGAGCGGTTCAGTGGCGTCGTCATCGACAACTTTACGATGATTGACGTTCCAGTCCTTGATCAGATTATTGTTTTCCTGTTGGCTTGTTTCGCGGTCTTTATCTTCACCACCAGACAGGCTGAGGGCATAGTTTTGCTCCAGTCGTCGCTGGTTCTCTGGCGTGATGCCTTGCAGGGTTCGTTGATAAGGCTCCCGTGCTTGTGCCGGGTCTTCGACGTTGTGGACAAGGTCAATGATCTCAGGGATGGCTTTGGTTGCGTCGGTGTTGATGGCATCCGCTTGAACCGAGGCAGGTCGCCGACGTCGATGCGTCTCTTGATACTGTCGGCCAGTCTCTGATTGGACTGGATGGTCTCGTCGGGGAGAGCTGGGAGGTTCTTTATGCTGCTCGCCCCCTCACCCCAGCCCTCTCCCATAGGGAGAGGGAGGTTAGGCGTTTGCCCCTTATCCTTCGGGAGAAGGTCAGGATGAGGGGATCTTGAATCTACCACTGGATTAATTCGCTCATAGACTGATTTCGTGAGTTTCTTCACTGCGTTCACGGCTTTGCGTTGCTTCACTTGCTGTTGCTGAGCTTGTTGATCCACCTGATCCCGTTGCAGCTTGCTGAGTGGGGCCATCTGGTTTGACTAGACCATCTCGCTTGAGGTCGCTACCCATCTGTTCCTGGGTACTGATGATCCCTGAGAACAACGTACTATCGGCGGTATCTTGAGGCGCCTCCATGATGTCATTACTGGCAAGTGAGCTTGAGACTTGAAACACATCACCGAGCGCATTTGCGCCGCCAATACCGACGGAGCCGCTGAGGCCTGAAGGTGTGGATGTGGTGGCGAACTCACCGCCCGGATTATTGCCAAACCCGGTATTGGCATTAGTTGAAACCTTTGCAGCCGCGCTGGCTGCCGCGTTATCTGTGCTGCCCATGGGGAAGCTCCTTTTCAAAATGTAGACATAAAAAAGCGCCCCAAATGGGACGCTAATGATCGTGATAGAATGCTGGACTTGTGAGCTGCCCAACAAAAAATCCCAGTGGAAAAGACACACATTTCCCCGGGACTTGATTATTCTTAATAAAAAAATGACGCGAGTGTCAATAAAAAATACTCGCAATGCGATTTCATATATTTATTTGTGTTGAAATTTTGTAGCCCAGAATGATTGGCGTAAACCCTGTCTTTTGAGCTAGACTGCAGCATAAGAATACAAACGCTGGGTAGATGGATATAGCCTTGAACACACCAACACGTGGTTTTCATCAAAGTGAGTTTGAAGCGCGCACTGCGCGCGCTCAGGAAATGATGGCCGCGGCGGGGATGTCGGCGATACTTGTCCTGACCGAACCCGAGGTGCGTTACTTCACGGGCTTCCTCACACCATTCTGGCAAAGCCCGACACGACCCTGGTTCGTTGTCATTCCGGCTGCGGGAAAACCAATTGCAGTGATCCCGGCGATTGGCACCGAGTGCATGGCCGCAACATGGATTGATGATATCCGTACATGGTCATCGCCAAATCCGATCGATGAGGGAATTTCATTGCTGAGCGATGTTCTGCGGGGCGTCACATCCGGTGACGCTAAAGTTGGTTTACCGATGGGCCCCGAGACTGCACTTCGGATGTCGATGCTCGACTTCAACCGTTTGAGCGCAGCCATTGCGCCGCTGACGTTTGTTGATGCGTCGCCGATTATCCAGACCCTGCGTATGACAAAGTCCGACGCCGAGATTGAAAAGGTCCGTCATATCTGTGGCGTGTTGTCCGGTGTCTTTGAAGACCTGCCGAATGTGCTTCGGACCGGTATGACAAATGTCGAGATCTTTCGCGCCTTCAAAATTGCCGCACTGAATGCCGGCGCCGACGACGTGGCGTATCTGGTTGGTGGGACGGGGCAGGGTGGTTATGGCGATATTATCTCGCCACCCTCGGATACGCCGAGCGCACATGGGGATGTGTTGATCCTGGATACAGGCGCGACTTTTGATGGGTATTTCTGTGACTTTGATCGCAACTACATGTTTGGCGATACCACGGATGCAGCCAAGCGAGCTTATGACGTTGTCTACCGTGCGACCGAGACTGGAATTGCGTCGGCGGTGCCGGGGAATACCTGCGCAGACCTTTATCACGCGATGCAAGGCGTCATGGATGCGGGCGGAGCGATGGGCAACGATGTCGGTCGGCTCGGCCATGGGCTTGGGATGCAACTGACTGAATGGCCATCAAATATGCCGACCGATATGACAGTCCTCAAACCCGGCATGATCATGACGCTGGAACCCGGCATGACGTTTGCCCCTGGAAAAGTTATGGTGCACGAGGAAAACCTGGTTATCCGCGAGGGTGCACCAGAACTTCTTAGCCGACGCGCCGCCTCTGAAATGCCCGTTATCACCTAAAGTCTGAAAGTCACTGCGATGGACATGCCTTACGATCTTTATGATGACCGCGCCCCGGCGATGGGCTTGATCGTGCTTAAAACTGACGAACTGATCGAGTTTGAGCTGGGTAAACTGTTTCTGGGGCTTGGACTTCGTGTGCATCAGACCCGGATCGAAAGTGCCCCCGACGTACGCCCAGAAACCTTAGCCACCATGGCGGACGGGATGACGGCCGCAGCCGCAATGCTACCCTTGGGCGCAGATATTCGAGCGATTGGGTATGGCTGCACATCTGGTGCCACGGTGATTGGTGAGGACCGCGTTGCCCAATTGGTCAATGCGGCACATCCTGATCTACCAGTCACAAATCCTTTGAGTGCGCTCAAGGCTGCATGTCAGGCCTTGGGTGTGAAGCGCTTGGGGATTGTCAGCCCATATGTAGAAAACGTCACCGATGCCCTGTGTCACGCAGTGGAAGCCGATGGCGTCTCGATTAGTGCGGTCGGCGCGTTCAATCAGGTTGATGATCAAACCGTCGCGCAGATTTCTCCAAAGTCGACATTAGCTGGATACCTTAAAGTCGGAGCAGGGGATTGCGACGCGGTTTTTGCGTCCTGTACCAACCTGCGTGCGATGGAGGTCATCGCCGAGGCAGAAGCCGCCTTAAAAAAGCCCGTTTTGTGCAGCAATCAGGTTCTTGGATGGCACATGCTTCGGCTATCTGGAAATAATTCTCAACCTGTCGGATATGGCAAATTATTCGAGACACCCTTACACAGTTGAAGCTCAGCCACGCATCGCCTACAAGGGGCGACGATCTCAAGTTCGCCCGGAAATAATGCATATTGATGCATAATTATGCAGGAGTACCACAACCCGATGTTTTCCACCTTTGAATGGATGATGGCCATGCGCTATCTCCGCGCACGTCGCCAGGAAGGATTTATCTCTATCATCGCATGGTTCTCCCTTGTCGGTATTGCTTTGGGCGTCGCGACATTGATCATTGTAATGTCGGTTATGAACGGATTTCGTCAGGAATTACTTGAGCGTATCTTAGGCATCAACGGCCACCTCAGCGTCTATGGACCGGTTGCAGGGCAAATGACGGACTACCAGCCCATGCTCAAAAAGCTTGTTGATTTAGATGGCGTTATCTCTGTTAACCCATTGATTGAAGGCCAGGTTATGGTCTCAGCCAAAGGTGTCGCCAAGGGTGCACTCGTCCGTGGTATCCGTGCTGAGGACCTGGCAAAACGCAAAATCGTTGCGACCAATATCAAACAAGGCTCGCTGGCTGACTTCAAAGGCGATGATGTGGTCATTATCGGCTCCAGATTAGCGCAGAACATGGCGGTGCGGGTCGGTGACAAGCTCACCTTGATCTCGCCTAAGGGCAATGTCACAGCGTTTGGCACGGTGCCGCGCATGCGGGCCTTCAAGATCGTCGGCACGTTCGAAATTGGTATGTACGAATATGACTCGGGGTTTGTTTTCATGCCCTTAGAGGCTGCACAGATATACTTCCGAATGCCGGAGGGTGTCTCAAACATCGAAGTCTTTATCAAGAACCCAGACGACGCACCAGGCATGGGCCTGCGTGTCACGCGCGAGCTTAAGGGCCAGGCCCGGGTTCATGACTGGCAACGGGCCAATGCGAGTTTCTTCAATGCGATCCAGGTCGAGCGCAATGTGATGTTCCTGATTTTGACGCTGATTATTCTGGTCGCTGCGTTCAATATCATTTCCTCGCTGATCATGCTAGTGAAGGACAAGGGGCGCGATATCGCGATATTGCGGACCATGGGCGCGACACGAGGCATGATTATGCGGATTTTCCTGATCGCGGGTGCCAGTGTCGGTGTCATCGGCACCATGCTCGGATTTGTCTTGGGCCTTGCGTTTGCCGCCAATATTGAAAACATCCGCCGTTGGATTGAAGGCCTCACAGGCACCGATTTGTTTGCCGCCGAGATTTACTTTCTGTCTCGCTTGCCCGCCGTTGTTGATCCGACCGAAGTCACAACCATTGTGCTGATGGGTCTCGGGTTATCGTTCCTGGCGACGCTGTATCCAAGCTGGCGTGCGGCCCGCATCGATCCGGCGGAGGCATTACGTTATGAGTGACCAGGACGCAAAACCACCGGTATTGGCGCTAGAAGGGCTAACCCGGACGTTTTCGCAAGGCAAACGCGAGCTCAATGTCCTCAATGGCGTCGACCTTGAGATTAATGCAGGCGAAGTCGTCGCCCTTGTTGGACCATCCGGGTCTGGTAAATCAACGATGCTGCATATTTCGGGTTTGCTAGAACAACCAACATCCGGCGATGTTCGGATCGACGGGCAGTCATGCATCGGCTTGAACGATGACGAACGTACCAAGGTCCGCCGGTATAATCTGGGCTTTGTCTATCAGTACCACCATTTGCTCCCGGAATTCTCAGCGTTAGAGAACATCACTATTCCACAGATCATTGTGGGCCTCGATCGTCGCACCGCGCGCGCTCGGGCCCGTGAATTGCTGGAGTGGATGGGTCTGATGGATCGCGCAGATCACCGACCGGGCATGTTATCTGGTGGAGAACAGCAACGGGTCGCTATCGCCCGCGCACTGGCGTCTTCGCCGCGGGTCCTGTTAGCCGACGAGCCGACCGGAAACCTTGACCCGGATACGGCAGACGACGTTTTCGGCGTCTTGATGCATCTGGCCAGAGGGACAGGGCTCGCCGCTCTCGTCGCGACACACAATCCTGATTTGGCAAAACGCATGGACCGTATCGTACGTATTGAGAACGGTGTTTTGGTCGAAGCGTAAGAACCTTAATTCCACGCTACACTTACCAACACGAGTTTTTTATTGATACTCGCCTCATGTTTTTATTAAGAATAATCAAGTCCCGGGGAGAAGTGTTTCTTTTCCACCGGGATTTTTTGTTGGGCAGCTCATAAGTCCAGCATTCTATCACGATCATCAGCGTCCTGCTGGGGGCGCTTTTTTTATGTCCACATTTTAAAAAGGAGCTTCCCCATGGGCAGCACTGATAACGCGGCAGCCAGCACAAAACTCCCTCGTCATTTCCGCGAAAACGGTAACCCAGCGAGGCAATCAGAAGGTCTGGGTCCCCGCGTCCGCGGGGATGACGGGATGAATAAAGATATCCTCCCTCTCCCTCAGGGAGAGTGCCGGGGTGAGGGTATGCAACATCAAATTAATTGTGGATATCCACAAATTTAGACGCAACATCTGGTGACTCTCAATCTCACATGTGAAATTATGTTTTCATGGCATGTTCTGACTTCGTCCATTTGCGCGCGCACAGCGCTTACTCCCTTTGCGAAGGGGCGATCCCGGTCAAAAACCTCGTCAAGTTAACTGCGGCACAAGACATGCCTGCATTAGGCCTGTGCGATACTGACAATCTATTCGGCGCGCTGGAGTTCTCTGCGGCAGCGCTCGACGCGGGTATTCAACCGATTATCGGTTGCCAGCTTTCAATTAAGTTGAGCAACGAGACACAGCCCGCCAACCGCCCGATGTTTGAGGATGGCGGCATTGTCTTGCTGGCACAGACCAATGACGGGTATTTGAACCTGCTGACGTTGCTCAAAATCGCTTATATGGATAGTGAGGATGCACAGCGTCCGGGTGTCACCCTGGACGAATTGTGCGCGCATGCAGGCGACCTGATTGCCTTGAGTGGCGGTGCAGACGGGGTTCTTGGGCGCTTGATCCGGATGGGCAAATCCGGCGATGCGAATACGTTTCTTGATGCCATGGCAGCGGCGTTTCAGGACCGCTTTTATATTGAAATACAACGCCACGGGATGCCCGAAGAGAAACTGACCGAGCCGCAGTTCATTGATTGGGCCTACGCCAGGAACTTGCCGTTGGTTGCGACCAACGAGCCGTATTTTCCGGACGAAGGTTTCTACCGCGCCCATGATGCATTGTTGTGTATCAAGCAGGGCGCCGTGGTGTCTGTCGAAGATCGCCACCGGCTGACTTCTGATCACTATTTCAAATCAGCGGCCGAGATGCGGGCATTGTTCGCGGACCTGCCCGAAGCCATTGAGAACACGCTGACCGTCGCCAAGCGATGCGCGTTCGTGGTGGAAAAAATTGCCCCCATCTTGCCGCCTTATGATTGTGGCGATGGCATCACCGAAGCCGATGAGCTTAAACGCCAAGCCCACGTCGGTTTGACGGATCGTCTTGCCGAGCATGTATTCACCCACGATATGGACGCCGAAGCGCGAGAGAAAGCTGAGCTACCATACCGCGAGCGATTGGACTACGAGCTCAGCGTTATCAACCAGATGGGTTTTCCAGGTTACTTCCTGATCGTTGCGGACTTTATAAAGTGGTCCAAGGACGAGGGTATTCCGGTGGGGCCGGGACGTGGTTCAGGTGCGGGCTCGGTGGTGGCGTGGTCACTGACAGTAACCGACCTCGATCCGCTGAGATGGGGCTTGCTGTTCGAGCGGTTCTTGAACCCGGAACGTGTGTCCATGCCGGACTTTGATATCGACTTTTGCCAGGAACGCCGCGACGAGGTGATCCGCTATGTGCAAAAGAAATACGGCCGTGATCACGTCGCACAGATCATTACGTTTGGAAAATTGCAGGCGAGGGCGGTTCTCCGCCATGTCGGGCGCGTCCTTGAGATGCCCTATGGTCTTGTCGATAGAATCTCCAAGATGGTGCCGAATAATCCGGCCAACCCGGTAACGTTGGGCGATGCCATCAAGACCGAACAAAGCCTGCGCAACCTGATCAACGAAGAGCCCGACGTTAAATATATGGTCGAGATCGCGCTGAAGCTCGAAGGGCTATATCACCACGCATCGACACACGCGGCGGGTGTTGTGATCGGCGACAGGCCACTTGAGCAATTGATCCCGGTTTACCGCGACCCGCGCTCGGACATGCCGGTTACCGGCTTTAATATGAAATATGTTGAGGATGCGGGGCTGGTCAAGTTTGACTTCCTGGGCCTCAAGACCTTGAGCGTGCTGACCAAGGCAGAGAACTTCGTCAACGCCAAGATTAAGAACGGCGAAGATAAACTTGATCTGATCAAGATACCGCTCGACGATCCTGATACCTTCAAAATGATCAGTCGTGGTGACACCACCGGCGTGTTCCAGCTGGAAAGTGCGGGCATGCGCGATGTGTTGCGCGGCCTGAAACCGGATACGTTTGAAGACATCATCGCTGTTGTGGCCCTGTACCGTCCGGGCCCGATGGATAACATTCCGAGCTACATTCGACGTAAGCACGGCGAAGAAGAAGCCGACTATCTGCATCCAACCCTTGAGCCTGTGCTTAAGGAAACTTTTGGTATTCCAATCTATCAGGAACAGGTGATGCAGATTGCTCAGGTCCTGTCCGGCTACACGCTTGGCAACGCGGATTTGCTGCGCCGGGCGATGGGTAAGAAAATCCAGGCCGAGATGGACGTGCAGCGACAAATATTCGTCGAGGGGGCTGTGGCGCAAAGCGTGCCAGAGAAACTCGCTGACGATATCTTTAACGTAGTCGACAAGTTCGCCGGTTACGGCTTCAACAAATCCCACGCGGCGGCCTATGCGCTGGTCGCGTATCAAACAGCCTATATGAAAGCCAATCATCCGGTTGAATTCCTGGCTGCGTCCATGACCTTTGATATGGGCAACACGGACAAGCTGAACATATTCCGCCAGGAACTGGACCGATTAAAGATTCCGCTACTTCCACCCGACATCAATGCCTCGGTCGCGACGTTTACGGTTGAGACGGTACAAACAGCCGAAGACGGTGAAAAAGATGGCGTGCGATATGCACTGGCTGCGGTCAAGAATGTCGGCGCGGCAGCAATGGACATGTTGGTTGAAGAGCGGAACACAAACGGACAGTTTGAGTCCTTAAGTGATTTCGCCAATCGGGTTGATCCACAAAGCGTCAACAAGCGCCAGCTTGAGAATCTCGTGCGGACAGGGGCTTTCGATCGACTGGACACAAACCGTCGACGCGTTCATCGGGGTATGGAAACCGTTGTCGCGGTGGCCGGCGCGGCTGCTGCAGATCGGAATTCAAATCAAATCAGCTTGTTCGGCGGCGAAGATGCAAAACCTCAAGAGATCAGGCTCCCTGATATCGACGACTGGCAGTCTATGGACCGGCTGCGCGAAGAGTTCGATGCCGTAGGTTTCTTCTTATCCGCTCACCCATTGGATGCTTACGAGCGCGTGTTGGTCAAAAAACGCGTGCGCTCATGCTCAGAGGTCCTTGCCGCCAAGGAAATTGGTGCCGTCCGTCTTGCTGGAACCTTCCTGTCGAAAAAGGAAATGACGAGTAAATCCGGGAAACGCTTTGCCTTCATTTCGTTCTCGGATGCGTCCGGGGTCTTTGAGGCAACTGCATTCTCAGAAATCCTCGCACAGCAAAGCGAACTTTTGATCCCAGGCAACTCCATGATTGTTGATTGCGCACTCTACTTTGAAGGCGACAGCGCACGCATGACCATTCAACGTCTCGAAAGCATCGAAGTCGCCGCAGCGGCAGCGGCGAACGCAGCCAAGGAAATGCACTTATACGTCGACAGCATTGATCCATTAACGTCACTCCGCGCTGTACTTTCCCGTGACCGCGATGCAAATGGTGAGGGACGACGTAAAAAAGGCAAAGTCATTGTGACCGCAAAACTCCGCGATATCGACGAAGAGGTGATCATCAATCTTGGAGACGATTACGGCTTGTCACACGAACTGTCACTCGCCGTCCGCTCACTCCCCGGCATTCTTGATGTTAAAGAGCTTTAGCATCTAAATTCGTTTCGTCATCCCCGCGTTCGCGAACGCGGGGATGACAGAAATATATAATCCTCTCCCACTCCGTGATGGCTTTACCGCCCTAAAGCCTTCGCAGTCAGTGAAGCCAGCGAAACCTTTTGCGATCCGTCATCATTGAAATTTTCAGGCACTAAGTATGTCTGATATGCCTCTTTGAGGGCTGGCCACTCGGTATCAATGATCGAGAACCAAGCCGTATCCCGGTTGCGGCCCTTATAGATCAAGCACTGACGGAAGACGCCTTCAAAGGTAAAGCCAAGCCGCTCAGCCGTCCGACGGGACCTGGCGTTCGCATTATCGCATTTCCACTCGTAGCGCCGATTGCCGAGTTCATCAAAGACCCGTGCCATCATCAGATACATCCCCTCAGTTGCCGCCACAGTCCGTTGTAACAGTGGAGAGTAGTTAAGGTGTCCGGTCTCAATGGAGCCCGCATTGACGTCAATGCGGAGGTAACTGGCTACGCCGACAGCTTTCTCGGTTTCCAGGTCAATAAATGCATGGAATAAAGGATCATCACCTAAAGCCTGCGCTTTGATCCATGTGCGGTAATCGTCTTCAGTCTCGAACGAACCATATCCTAGGTACGTCCAGATCCGATGTTCCTTATCAATCATATTCGCGGCATGGAGATCAGCCGCATGCTTGTCGATATCGAGCGGCTCAAGTCGGCAGGTCCGACCCAGCATTGGGGTGCGGGGAGGGCGCTTCGCAGGGGTCCAATCGGGGACGGGGAAACCAACGGGAAGACCAAGATCATTCGTATGTGACATGACAAACTCCATAATTTTAATTGGTCGCAGAATGTCTTGGTTATTTGACTTGGAAAAGAGCCCTTTGAAAGAATTTGAGACCTGGATTGGTCCGGTTTTTAAAAGTCTTGGTTCCCGTCCTGCAAAAAACCCGCTAAAATGAACCATACGCAGGAGACGTTAATGAGCCCAGAAGGCGCAGATATACTCAGATTTTTGGCATTTGGTGCGGTTTGGTTATTTCCGATTGCGCTGATTATTGCCGTCTTGAGCTTTGCTAACGCCGACGCCAAAGCCCGCCGCGATGATCCGGGGCCAAACGTTATTGTCTTTCCACAGCGTGAAACACCTGCGCCATCATCCAGGTCAAATTGGCTAAAACGCTTTAAGTCGCTTGCATTCCTTTCGACGAAGCGTTAAACCACGCGCGATTTCACACGCGGGTTTTGCGATAGTTCATGCAAATTCATGAATAACGTCGTTCCGGTGTTGGTTTACCAACCACACCCGCGGAGGATTAACCGGAAAAGGAAAAAAAGCCGATGGCGCTTCCCGATTTCACTATGCGTCAGCTCTTAGAAGCTGGTGTACACTTTGGTCACAATACTCGTCGCTGGAACCCTAAGATGGCACCGTTCATCTTTGGTGACCGTAATGGTATCCACATCATTGATTTGCAGCAAACTGTTCCGCTCATGCACCAAGCTATGGTTGCTGTGCGCGACGTTACTAAAGCAGGTGGCCGTGTATTGTTTGTAGGTACGAAACGTGCCGCTCAATCACGTGTTGCTGACGCTGCAAAGCGTTGTGGTCAGTATTACGTCAATCACCGCTGGCTTGGCGGCATGCTGACGAACTGGCGGACAATTTCAAACTCGATCCGGCGCTTAAAAGAACTCGAAAAGATGTTCGAGAATGCAGCCGAAATCGAAGGTTTGACGAAAAAAGAACAACTCATGCTGACCCGCGAAATGGAAAAGCTTGAGCGCGCACTTGGTGGTATCAAGGACATGGGCGGTTTGCCTGACGTCCTTGTCATCATCGACACCACTAAAGAAGACATTGCCATCAAAGAAGCCAACAAGCTTGGCATTCCTGTTGTTGGTGTCATCGATAGTAACGCTGATCCAGAAGGCATTTCGCACCCGATCCCGGGTAACGACGATGCCATCCGCGCGATTGGCCTCTATTGCGACCTGATCGTCGGTTCTGTGCTTGATGGTATTCAAGAAGAAATCGGTGTTTCTGGTGGCGACATTGGTGCCAGTGAACAATTGGTTGAAGAACTGCCTGCTGCCGTTGCAGCGCCTGAAGCACCCGCTGCTGAAGCCGCCGCACCCGTAGCTCCAGATACTGAAGCCCCGGCTGCAGCAGAAGCTGCACCAGCTACAGACGACAGCGCAAAAAGCTAAATATCGTATCAGAGCGCGGAGATTATCTTTGATCTCCGCAGCCTCTGGTAAAGCTTACACTCTCGGAATGACAAGGAAGTACGATGGCTGCAATTACTGCTGCATTGGTTAAAGAACTGCGTGAGAAGACGGGCGCAGGCATGATGGACTGCAAAAAAGCACTTGCAGAGAATGATGGTGACCTAGAGATCTCAATCGATTGGCTTCGTACAAAAGGCTTAGCTGCCGCTGCAAAGAAAGCAGGTCGTGTTGCTGCTGACGGTCTTGTTGGTGTGTACATTGATGGTAACAAAGGTTCTGTCGCCGAAGTGAACGCTGAAACAGACTTTGTTGCACGTAACGATGCATTCCAGGCTTTGGTTGGCAACGTCACGAAGCTTGCTGCTGACGCTGATGATCTAGATGCGCTGAAGGCAATGGATTATCCAGGTACAGGTCGTACAGTCGAAGAAGAAATTTCCCACAACGTGGCAACAATCGGCGAAAATATGAACATTCGTCGTATTGATGGGCTTTCAGTCTCAAATGGCGTTCTTTCCAGCTACGTCCACAACGCATTGGTCCCAGGCTTAGGTAAAATCGCTGTCCTGGTCGCACTTGAGAGCGATGGCGGTACAGGTGGTCTCGAAGCTGTTGGTAAGCAGATTGCGATGCATGTTGCTGCTGCCCGCCCACAATCAGTGAGCATTGACGACCTTGATCCAGAAGCTACTGAGCGTGAGCGTCAGGTACTGATCGAGCAAGCGCGCGAATCGGGTCGCCCTGATAATATCATCGAAAAGATGGTTGAAGGCCGTTTGCGCAAATTCTACGAAGAAGTTTGCTTGCTTGAGCAGACTTTCGTGATTGATGGCGAAAGCAAGATTTCAAAGGTTGTTGAAGATGCTGGCAAAGCTGCCGGTGGCACCGTGAAAGTCACGGGTTTCAAGCTTTTCGTGCTTGGTGAAGGCATCGAAAAGAAAGAAGAAGACTTCGCTGCAGAAGTCGCTGCTGTTGCAGGTAAAAAGTAATAAATCAGGATCGGCTTAGAGTGATTTCACTCTGTGCCGTTTTCCGGTCGTCTGTGCCGGATTGACTGCTATACTAACGGGGGGCCGGAAACGGTCCTTTGTTTTAACATGATGAGCGTCCTGCAATTCATAGTGCACGCTCAAGCAAGGCAAACGAATGACAGCTTCAGCGAAATATAAACGCGTCCTTCTAAAACTATCAGGCGAAGCCCTGATGGGAGACAAAGGCTTTGGGCTAGACTCCGAAACCGTGGACCGAATTGCTGAAGAAATTAAAGCTGTTCATGAGAACGGCGTTCAAGTCTCGCTTGTTATTGGTGCCGGCAACATCTTTCGCGGTGTTTCGCTGGCCGAAGCAAATATCGAACGCACCACAGGCGACTACATGGGCATGTTGGCAACAGTCCTGAATGCCCTCGCTATGCAGAGTATGCTTGAGAGTAAAGGCGTAACAACGCGGGTCCAATCAGCAATCCCAATGTCCGCCGTTTGTGAGCCTTATGTCCGTCGCCGCGCCATTCGCCATATGGAGAAGGGCCGCGTTGTCATCTTCGCTGCTGGCACCGGCAACCCATTCTTTACAACCGATACGGCCGCCGCGTTACGCGCAGTTGAAATGAACTGTGACGCGATCCTTAAAGGGACGCAGGTCGATGGTGTTTATTCAGCTGATCCCAAAAAGGATCCAAATGCTGAACGATATGAAGAATTAAGCTATCAGGACGTGCTGACACAGAACCTTCAGGTGATGGATACTGCCGCGATTGCATTATCACGTGAGAATGACGTTCCAATTCTCGTGTTTTCCATTCACACTCCTGGTGCATTTGCCGACGTGGTAGAAGGTCAGGGGACCTATACTATCATTAAAAATACTCAGACTTAAGGGAGGCGTTGATGAGTGACATCAACGGTACACGTAAAGACATTGAGCACCGCATGGGGCGCGCTGTCGAAGTACTGCAAGACGAATTTGGTGGCTTAAGAACAGGGCGGGCATCGACAAGCCTGCTTGATACAATCCAGGTCAAAGCTTACGGCACATCGACACCCCTAAATCAGGTTGGCAGCGTCTCTGTTCCAGAATCCCGGATGCTCTCCATTCAGGTGTGGGACAAAACTAACGTCAAAGCTGTTGAAAAAGCCATTATAGACTCAGGCCTTGGCCTCAACCCGGCTGTCGATGGGACTTTGGTCCGCATTCCTATTCCGCCACTAAGCGAAGAACGTCGTCAGGAATTGGCTAAGGTTGGCGGTAAATATGCTGAAGATGCACGAATTGCCGTTCGCAATGTGCGCCGAAGCGCCTTGGACGACCTTAAGAAGGTTGAGAAAGACGGCGATATTCCTCAGGATGCGCTACATGACTTCTCCGATGAAGTTCAAGCTTTAACAGACAAATTCATTGCCGCGATCGACGAAGCATTGAGCAATAAAGAGCAGGAGATCATGCAGGTCTAAGATGAATGTTGCGCCCTTAACAGCATCAGAAGGTGGCACTACTGCGCCAACCCATGTCGCAATCATTATGGATGGTAACGGCAGATGGGCTCAGGCGCGTGGAAAAATCCGTTCTGCCGGTCATAGGGCTGGTGCCGAATCCGTGCGAAGGGCACTAGAATCTGCATTAGAACAGGGCGTTAAGTATTTGACCTTGTTTAGCTTTTCATCTGAAAACTGGTCACGTCCTAAATCAGAGATTGCAGATCTCATGGGTTTGCTGCGGGTTTATCTCAAAAAAGAAGTTGGGACACTTTGCGAGAAAGATATTCGTCTTCGGGTTATCGGTGACAGAAGTCAACTCGCCCCAGATATTGTTGTTGCCATTGAGAACGCGGAACAGATGACAGTATCAAATACACGCTTAACCCTCGTTCTTGCCCTCAGTTATGGTGCTAGGGATGAACTGGTGATGGCTGCAAAAAACCTGGCAGCCAAAGTTACGGCCGGCACAATGCGTGTCGAAGATATTGATACCAAAGCTTTCAATGATGAACTCTATACATCTGATATCCCTGATCCTGACTTGTTGATCAGAACCAGTGGTGAGCAACGGATAAGCAATTTTTTATTGTGGCAACTTGCCTATACGGAATTCGTCTTTATTGATAAACATTGGCCAGACTTTGCTTCAGAAGACCTGGCTTTGGCGATCAAGGAGTTCGGGCGACGTGAGCGCCGCTTCGGAACCAGTCACGCTTAACCAACCTTTATCCGGGACAAGATTACGGATTGTATCTGCGATCGTAATGATTGTGCCTGCGATTGCGGCCGTTTATTTCGGCCCACCGTGGTTTACAGCCCTTGTCATTGCAGTAGCGATTGCAATGGCTTGGGAATGGTCACGAATGTGTAATCGCGATCCGTTTTGGCTTGTCGTTGGGGCGATCTATATCGCGGTTCCCTGTGGTATTCTGATCTGGCTTCGACAAGATCAGCAAGCCGGTATGATCACTATTTTATGGCTATTCTTATTGGTGTGGAGCGCAGATACCGGTGCCTATATTTCTGGCCGCGCCATTGGTGGACCAAAGCTGGCCCCCCGTATCAGCCCAAACAAAACATGGGCTGGCTTTTTTGGCGGGGTATCGCTTGCCGGCATCGTGAGTGGTGTTTTTGGTTATGTATGGGAAGGCGATGTCATTACATTGTTTCTTTGGGGCGCCGTGATTGCCATTGCCAGCCAGTCAGGGGATCTAATAGAAAGCGCTGCCAAGCGTCACTTTAACGTTAAGGATAGCTCATCGCTTATCCCAGGGCACGGCGGCGTTCTTGACCGTGTCGATGCCCTGATTACAGCCTCTATTGCAGCAGCACTCCTAAAATTCACTTTTGGACGAACAGCAGTACCATGGCTTTAGAGGAAGTATTGAATATCAAAAGCAATGAACGTCGTTCTGTCACAGTTCTCGGAAGCACGGGGTCTGTAGGCACGAGTACGATTGACTTAATTTTACGATCTCCAGGCCGCTTTTCCGTCGATACGCTGACAGGCAATAGCAATGTCGCACTGCTTGCGGAACAAGCTATTCAAGTAAATGCCAAAATGGCTGTGATTGCCGATGAGACACGGTATGACGATCTCAAAGCCGCATTATCAGGGACAAATATCTACGTGAGTGCGGGCCGTAACGCACTTATTGAGGCTGCATCCCGTCCCAGTGACTGGGTCATGGCGTCGATCGTTGGTGCTGCTGGCCTTGCCCCAACCCTCGAAGCCGTCAGACGCGGTGCCGTTGTTGGCCTTGCCAACAAAGAATGCCTTGTTTCAGCAGGCGAATTCTTTTGTCGTGAGGTCGCTGCGGCGAATGCGCGCCTTATTCCTGTCGATTCAGAGCATAGTGCGATCTATCAGGTTTTCGATTTTGAACGGCCAGAGCGAGTTGAGCGTATCATTTTAACGGCATCAGGTGGTCCGTTCCGTGAACGCACACTCGACACCTTGCAGGACGTAACGCCTGCACAGGCCGTCGCGCACCCAAATTGGGACATGGGTGCTAAGATTTCCGTAGATTCAGCAACCATGATGAATAAGGGCCTTGAATTCATCGAGGCCTATCACTTGTTCCCCGTGAACAGTGAGCAGATTGAAATTCTGGTTCATCCACAATCCGTTATTCACAGCATGGTGGAATACGTTGATTCATCCGTACTCGCTCAATTAGGCACGCCCGATATGCGAACACCCATTGCCTATGCACTGGCCTGGCCCGATAGAATGGAAACACCATCGTCTCGGCTAAAACTAGAAGATATTCAGATACTTACGTTTGAAGCGCCCGATCCTGAGCGGTTTCCGGCTATTCGCCTGACACGGGAAGCGCTCAACATTGGCGGAACAGCGCCAACAGTCTTGAACGCTGCGAACGAAATTGCCGTTGAATTGTTTCTAACAGAAAAACTCAGTTTCTTGAACATTGCGCACGTTGTCGAAGAAACGATGCAGCAAATCCCAAGAAGTAACCTGGGCTCACTTGATGATGTTTATGCAATCGATACCGAAGCGCGCCGGGTGGCTGCAGAAATTGCAGCAAAACATACACTTTAAAGTGATCTGGGATTGACGGAGTAACAGCATCAGCGCATATCAAAAGTCCCAATAAGTATAAGATATTTAACAAATAAAGGCCTAAAATGGAATTCGATACTCTCAGCACCGTACTATGGTTCCTCGTTGTACTCTCCGTGATCGTGTTTGTTCACGAGTGGGGCCATTATTACATCGCGCGACGCAATAATGTCCGCGTTGAGGTCTTTTCGATTGGTTTTGGGCCAGAGCTATTTGGCTGGTTTGACAAATCAGGCACACGCTGGCGCGTCAGCGCTATTCCACTTGGCGGTTACGTCAAAATGTTCGGTATGGCAGACGAAGCCGAAACCGACGTCAAAGATGCAGATGCACTAAGAAAGAAAAGCGCAACCGAATTTCTTGAGAATGGCGCTGGTGGGGACGAACCCGCTCATGAATTAACGGACGAAGAAAAAGCCGTCTCATATGCGTATAAGACCGTTGGTCAGCGCGCAGCTATTGTCGTTGCAGGCCCAGCCATCAACTTCATCTTTGCCATCGTTGTGCTTGCTGGTATCGCGATGACGGTTGGCGTACCAAGCGTTAAGGTATCCGTTGGTGAAGTTATGGAAGGCTCCGCCGCTGCTGCAGCTGGCATGGCAAATGATGATGTGATCGTTCGCCTCAATGAAGCGAAAGTCGATGACCCACGTGTGGTTCAGGAAATAATTTCAGTAAGCCCGGGTATGACGCTTCCATTGATTGTTATGCGTGACGGAAACGAAGTTGAGCTGTCAGTGACGCCTCAAACGGCCGATCAAGATGGCAAAGAGGTCGGACGTCTAGGCATTCGTATGCAAGGCGTTATGGGCGATCATCAGCGTCTAAATCCAATTTCAGCCGCATGGTTTGGCGTTGAAAAAACATATACGATTATGGCTCAGGCTTTAAACAACATAGGTAAACTGTTGATTGGGCAGGGGAATTTCAAAGATCTTGGAGGACCCATTGCGATTGCGCAAATGTCCGGTCAGGCTGCTGACCAGGGATATCTTCAGCTGATTTTCTTTACAGCTGTGCTTTCCATTAACCTAGGCTTGATCAATTTATTCCCAATCCCAATCCTAGATGGAGGACATTTACTGTTTATGGGAATAGAAGCCGTACGTGGAAAACCATTGGGCGAACGCGCGCAAGAATATGGTTTTAGAATTGGACTGGCTTTGGTACTACTTCTCATGGTATCTGTGACATGGAATGATATCGTTCGGGCTTTGGGGCTTTAAGGAAAAGTTACTGGAATCCGAAAGGATTAGCATCAAGATGATTGTTTCTTGATGTCTGGGGAGAGAAGAGTGGCGGGCATATTCCGGCTGAGTAAAATTGTGATCATGATAGCGGCCTTGGGGCCGCTTTCGTCGTTAACCATACATGCATCAGCAGCGGATGCCGTTGAAATTGCCCAAGCGGGGACAATCCAAGCCGTTGAGGTCCGCGGTGCACAACGCGTCGACCCAGGTACTGTCTTATCATATTTGGTTATTCAAGAGGGTGATCCCTTTGATCCTCGACAGATCGATAAGTCTCTCAAGAGCTTGTTTGCAACGGGCTTATTTGCGGATATCTCACTTCGCCGCGAAGGCAGCACTCTCGTTGTTAATGTTGTTGAAAATCCAATCATCAACAGAATAGCGTTTGAGGGGAATCACGAGTTAGATGGGGAACTCCTTGAAACAGAAATTTCTCTCCGACCTCGCGTTATTTATACGCGGACCAAAGTTCAGGATGACGTAAAACGTATTTTGACGTTATATCGCCAATCGGGCTTGTTCGCTGCAGCCGTTGAACCAAAAATCATTCAACTCGAGCAAAATCGTATCGATCTGGTCTTCGAAATAAACGAAGGTGCTGAGACTGAAATCGGCAATATTCGCTTCATTGGAAATAAACAATTCTCTGACGGGCGCCTTCGCGAAGTTATTCAAACACGCGAAACTGCCTGGTGGCGTTTCTTTACGACGGATGATGTCTACGATCCCGATCGTATGAATCTGGACCGGGAGTTACTTCGTCGGTTCTATCTCACGAATGGCTATGCTGATTTCAAAGTAAATTCGGCTATCGCTGAACTCACACCAGATAAAAAAGCTTTCTTCATGACGTTCGCTGTTGATGAAGGAGAGCGATATCAATTCGGTGCCGTTGAAGTCGAGGCACGACTTAAAGACCTTAAAGAAACAGAATTAACGACGGCAATTGAAGTCGAAACTGGCGATTGGTATAGCGCCGAAGAGATTGAAAAGACCGTTGATCGACTAACAGAGCTTGTTGGTACGCTTGGTTTTGCATTCGTAGAAATTCGTCCACGGGTTAACCGCGATAGCGACACAAAGACGATCAACGTCAAATACGTTGTTAATGAAGGCCCACGTGTTTTCGTAGAACGCATTGATATTTCCGGAAATATTCGCACCCTCGATAAAGTTATCCGCCGCGAGTTCCGCCTCGTTGAAGGTGATGCCTTTAATGCATCTAAACTGCGACGTTCAAAAAAACGTATTCAAAATCTAGGCTTCTTTGAAAAAATCAACATTGATCAGGTCCCAGGATCAGCACCAGACAAAACTGTCATTACAACAACAGTAGAAGAAAAATCTACGGGGCAAATTGCGATCGGTGCTGGTTTCTCATCAAGCGTTGGTATTCTTGGTAATATTGGACTGACAGAAACGAACTTCCTCGGCAAAGGCCAAAAGGTAGCGCTCAATCTTCAGATCGCTGCCGAAGCATCCGAAATCGACTTTAGCTTTACTGAGCCTTATTTTCTTGGGCGTGAGTTGAGTGCTGGTTTTGATATATTCCGCACAACACGTGATTTACAGGATACAAGTTCATTTGATATCGAACAGCTCGGATTTAAACTTCGGTCTGGGTATCGCATCACAGAAGATTTATCTGAATCATGGAGGTATACGTTCCGTAAATCTGAAATTTCAGATATTGCGAGCGACGCATCTACGCTTATTAAAGCAGAAGAAGGTTCGTCAACTTTATCTGAAATTGGCCATACCATCGCTTATGACAGACGTGACAGTAGGCTGAAACCAACAAAAGGCTATGTGCTTAAACTAGACACGGATCTTGCAGGACTTGGCGGTTCATTAAGTCATGCGAGAAATACCGGATCGGCTGCGACTTATTACTCATTTGCCGATCAGTGGGTTCTCTCGCTTCGAGGCAAGGCTGGGTATATTGTTGGTCTTGGTGAAGACGTTGTGCTATCAGAACGTTATTTCCTTGGTGGTGATGACGTTCGAGGTTTCGAGACATCTGGTCTTGGTCCACGGGATATCGCAACAGATGACTCATTAGGCGGTGAGTGGATGTATTCATCATCTCTTGAGCTAATGTTCCCTACAGGCCTGCCTGAAGAACTTGGGGTTGGTGGACGTGTGTTCACCGATATTGGTACATCCGGCTCATTATCCCCCGTCAACTCAACCACGCGTGACGAGACATCACTTCGAATGGCTATGGGTGCCGGCTTAACATGGGCCTCACCATTCGGTCCTCTCGGGTTTGATTTGGCATTCCCAATATTAAAAGAAGATTTTGATAAAGAAGAATTTGTACGCATTAACTTTGGCACGCAGTTTTAGGAGGCGTCTTTGTTCGTTAGATACTTTGCATTCTCATTAGCCGTATTAATTTCTATGGCCTTTCTCTCACCAAACACCGCGCGCGCGCAGACCGCCGCAGCTGCATCTGGCCCATTTTTTACTGTCCTTGATATTGGTAAAATTCGCCGTGACGCCGCTTCTGTTAAGTCTATTCGCGAGCAAATTATTAATTATCAAAATCAGCTTCAGAGCGAGATCCAAAAAGAACAGGATGCCGTTCGTAAAGCACAACAAGAATTGGCAAAGAAACAGACATTGCTTGCACCTGAAGCCTTTGCTGATGAGCGCCGGAAATTTGAACAACGCATCGTTGGCGTTCAACAAATGGTTCAAGATCGTCGCCGGAAATTAGAAGAAGCACAAACGAATGCCATGCTTCAAGTCGAACGTGCCCTGAACGAAATTGTCACACGTATGGCTGAAACAAGGGGTTATGACGTCATCATCCGATTGGCTCCAGTCGTTTATGTAAAAAAGTCTCTGGATATCACGAGTGATGTGTTGAAAGAGCTCGATAAAACACTTCCGACGGTCAACGTCGCACTACCGGCTAAGTAAAATCGATGGCGGATTCCCGGTTCTTCAAAAATGCCGGGCCTTTCGCTCTGGCACAAATTGCCGAAGCGGCAGGTGCCGAGATTGTAAACGCTGAGAGTTGTGATCATCTTATTACTGACGTCGCACCACTTGAGCAGGCCAGCCCAGATACTTTAAGTTTTCTCGATAATCGAAAATATCTAGAAGCATTCAAGGAAACTAAAGCAGGGGCATGCATTGTATCACCTGATATGGTGGATCACGCGCCTGATGGCATCTGCCTTCTTGTCACCAAGACGCCATATCATGCATATGCACGCGTCGCGCAATTATTCTATCCATCTCAAAACGGTCAAGGAAATGTATCAGCAGCGGCGCATATTTCCAAAAGCGCGACCGTTCATGAAACTGCAGATGTTGCTGCAGGTGCTGTCATTGAAGACAATGCTGACATTGCTGCCGGGTGCGTCATTGCTGCTAACGCCGTGATTTGCAAAGGCGTCACAATTTGCGCAAATACGCAGATCGGCCCAAACGCATCCATCGCCAACGCAATCATTGGATCAAACACGATTATTCATGCAGGCGTGCGTATCGGCCAAGATGGCTTTGGGTTTGCAATGGGCCTAGGTGGACATGAAAAAGTCCCTCAATTAGGCCGTGTCATCGTTGGCGATCATGTCGAAATTGGTGCGAATACAACAATTGACCGAGGTACAGGGCCAGATACAACGATTGGCAATGGTACGAAAATCGACAATCTGGTCCAGATTGCCCACAATGTTCAGATTGGACAAAATTGTGTTCTCGTCAGTCATGTTGGTATTTCGGGGAGCACCGAGCTTGGTGATTTTGTCCTGCTTGCAGGGCAAGTTGGTGTTGCAGGCCATCTAAAAATTGCGAGTGGCACGCGCGTAGCGGCTCAAAGTGGCGTTATGCGTAACATACCTGTAGCTCAGGAAATGGGCGGTAGCCCAGCAAAACCAGTACGAAAATGGTTAAAGGAAGTCGCAACACTTGAGCGACTTGCACAGAAGAAGAAGGATTGAGGAATGGACGCAGAAAACACTTCTGTCGGCACGGAAGTCGGCATTTCAGGTATTATGGAGCGCATTCCGCATCGTTATCCATTTTTATTGATTGATCGTGTGATCGATATTCACCCTGGTGAAAGTGCAATCGGGATCAAAAACGTCACCGTAAATGAGAATTTCTTTCAGGGTCACTTCCCTGAACATCCGATCATGCCGGGCGTATTGATCGTTGAAGCCATGGCGCAAACGGCTGCTATTGTTGTTATTGAAGGCATGGACAAGGCTTCTTCTGATAAGCTCGTCTATTTCATGTCGATTGATAACGCACGCTTTCGTAAGCCGGTGCTTCCTGGCCACACACTTCATCTCCATGTCACCAAAGAACACGGACGCGGGAAAGTCTGGCGCTTTAAGGGTGAAGCAAAGGCTGATGGTGTGTTGATGGCTGAAGCAACCTTCACAGCAATGATCATGGATAAGCCAAGCCAGGAAACAACATGACTGACATTCATCCGACCGCAGTTATCGATCCCGCTGCGGAAATTGGCAAAGATGCCAAGATCGGCGCCTACTGTGTTATTGGACCAGACGTAAAGCTTGGCGATAACATAGAGCTGATGTCACATGTTGTTGTCGCCGGACACACGACAATCGGTCCAGAAACGAAGATATTCCCATTTTCATCCATTGGCCATCAACCCCAGGATTTAAAATTCAAAGGCGAGGTTTCCAGACTCGAGATCGGTGCCAAAAACGTCATTCGTGAACACGTGACAATGAACCCGGGTACTGACGGTGGTGGCTTGCTCACAAAGCTTGGCGATGAATGCTTGGTTATGGTCGGCGCACATGTGGCCCATGATTGTATGGTTGGAAATAACGTTATTCTCGTCAATGGGGCGACACTTGGTGGTCATGTCGTCATTGATGATTGGGCGATTATCGGCGGCCTGTCTGCAGTTCATCAGTTCGTCCGTATCGGCTGTCACGCGATGATTGGTGGCAAAACGGGTGTCGAACATGATGTGATTCCTTATGGCATTGTGACCGGAAACCGTGCGCGCCTTGAAGGTTTGAATATTGTCGGATTGAAACGGCGCGGATTCTCACGTGATCTTATCCATGAAATTCGCAAAGCCTATCGACTGATCTTTGCCGAAGAAGGAACGATGTCCGAGCGTGTTGCTGATGTCGTAGAAGATTTCAAAGACAACGAACCTGTAATGGAAATCATCGATTTCATCCGGAGTGACTCATCACGCCGGATTTGCCAGCCGCACATGGACGATGCCGCCTAAGAAAATTGGCATTCTTGCTGGTGGTGGCGCGTTACCATGCCGCATTACGGATGCATGCGACAAAAACGATCAGGCATATCATGTCGTCGTCTTTGAAGGGCAGGGCGATCCCGACGCTTTTGTAGGCAAACCTCATGATATCATTCGCTTGGGCGCCGGTAGTGCAACGATCAAATGCTTTCGAAAGAACGGTTGTGATCATGTTGTCATGGCAGGTGCCATTCGTCGGCCTTCCGTCGCAGAATTAAGACCTGACTGGTGGGGCATAAAATTCTTTGCAAAGTCTGGCGCACAAGTACTCGGCGATGATGGGCTTTTACGTGCCCTCATCAACGCGCTAGAGGGTGAGGGTTTCACTGTCATTGGGGCTGATGATCTGGTGCCTGAGCTTTTGATGCCACAAGGCCTTATCGCAGATATTCAGCCCAACGACCTTAATAAACAAGATATTGAAATTGCGATCAAAGCGGCTTTATCTCTTGGTGAACAAGACATTGGGCAAGCAGCCGTTGCCTCAAAAGGTGATATCATTGCACGCGAAAGTGCCGGCGGTACAGATGCGATGCTCAAGGAATTGGTGGCCGTAAGTAACACCGGGGGCGTATTGGCAAAAACCCTCAAACCTAACCAGGAGCGCCGGGTTGATCTGCCAACAATAGGTCCAGAGACCATTATCAATGCGCACGCTGCAGGCCTTAAAGGTATCGCAGTGGAAGCGGGGAATGCATTTCTGCTTGAGCTTGATGAGACCGTAGCAAAAGCAAATGACTTGGGCGTATTCCTTGTGGGTACAGATGCAGAGGGCCATTGGTCATGAGCGCCCCATTACACGTTTATCTGATTGCCGGAGAGCCGTCGGGAGATATCCTCGGCATGCGTTTGATGACGGCGATCCGTGCTTCAAGCACATCTGAGAATATTTCATTCTCGGGCGTCGGTGGTCCGCTTATGGAAGGAGAGGGACTTACGAGCCTTTTCCCCATGAGCGACTTAACCGTCATGGGCTTAACCGAAGTCCTGCAGCGCATTCCAAAGATCTTTGGACGTATTCGCCAAACAGCTGCCGATATCCGGGCAAAGAAACCAGATGTCATTGTCACGATTGATGCGCCTGATTTTTGTTTTCGGGTCGCGAAGCGATTATCTGGCATGAATATTCCTATTGTTCATTATGTCGCGCCTTCGGTGTGGGCATGGCGACCGGGTCGCGCCAATAAAGTGGCCAAGCTTGTAGATCACGTGATGTGTCTGCTGCCATTTGAACCGCCGTATTTCGAGCGTGCTGGTGTCGATGCCACGTTTGTTGGGCACTCAATCCTTGAAAGCGGTGCTAGGGATGGGGATGGAGTTGCCTTCAGACGCACGCACGGCATCCCTGAGACAACACCTGTCCTTGTGGTCTTGCCAGGAAGCCGTAAAGGCGAGGTATCGCGCTTGCTGAGCATATTTGGCGAAACGGTTAAACAAGCACAAGCCACGATTGAGGGCTTACAGGTTATCATCCCCACAGTCGGTAACGTCGTGGACGCTGTGCGCACGGGAACGCAAGAATGGTCAAAGGCACTCATTGTCGAGGGTGAAGCTGAAAAATACGACGCATTTGCCGCTGCCAACGCCGCATTAGCCGCAAGTGGGACGGTCTCGCTAGAATTGGCGATGGCTAGGGTGCCGAGCATCATTGGTTATCGGTTGTCGCCACTGACGGCGATGGTCGCAAGGCGGTTGATCCGCGTCAAATATGCGTCAATTGTGAATATCATTTTGGACCGCGAGGCGATGCCTGAGTTTATCCAGGAAAAATGCACAGCAGATCAAGTGGCTCCCGCACTGATTAATCTGCTGCAACCCGGTCAACATCGTGATCAGCAATCGGGTGATATCGCCCAAGCGCTAAAAGCACTACAATCTGGCGATACGCCGCCATCTAAGGCTGCGGCCAAGGTGGTTATAAAAGTCGCAGGTTGATTTGCTGGCGTTCCAGAATAAGACAAAATTATAATAAACGCGCCCATTTCACATATCCGTCACCCCGGCGAAGGCCTGGGTCTAGGATGAAGATAAAATCTGATCAATTGAGCCTGAGTTCATGAATTGCTCTGGATTCCGACCTGCGCCAGAATGACGATCTACGTTATCTTTCAACACATTGCCCAGATAAAGGAATTGCTTTTTCCCCAAAAGAAAAGCGGCGTAGGGTTGCCCCCACGCCGCTTAAGACTTGACCTATTGTAAGCGCTTAGCGCTTATCAACTGCAACGTAATCGCGTTGCTCAGCGCCCGTAAACAGCTGACGAGGACGGCCAATTTTCTGACTTGGATCCTCAATCATCTCATTCCATTGCGCAATCCAACCCACTGTACGTGCAACAGCAAACAATGCTGTGAACATGGTTGTTGGAATACCCATTGCCTTAAAGATGATGCCTGAATAGAAATCGACGTTTGGATAGAGCTTCTTCTCGATAAAGTAGTCGTCCTCAAGGGCGATTTTCTCGAGTTCAAGCGCGATCTCAAGCAATGGCTCATTATGAACACCAAGAGCATCCAGAACCTTATGGCACTGGGTGCGCATAACGCGTGAGCGTGGATCGAAGTTCTTATAGACCCGGTGACCAAAGCCCATCAGACGGAATGGATCGTTTTTATCCTTAGCTTTAGCAACAAACTTATCAACGTTCGATTTATCACCAATTTCCTCGAGCATCTTAAGCACAGCTTCGTTAGCGCCGCCGTGTGCAGGACCCCACAAAGATGCGATACCCGCAGAGATACAAGCAAATGGGTTTGCCCCAGATGAACCTGCCAAGCGAACTGTCGATGTCGACGCATTCTGCTCATGGTCAGCGTGAAGGATAAGGATAACGTCCATAGCACGTGCTAGGACTGGATCCATCTCGTATTCTTCACATGGATTTGAGAACATCATATGCAAGAAGTTCTCAGCATAGCGAAGCTTGTTCTTTGGATACACGTAAGGCTGTCCAAGATTGTATTTGAAAGCCAAAGCCGCAATTGTCGGCATCTTCGCAATCATGCGATACGAAGCGATCATACGGTGCTTTGGATCGCTGATGTCTTGTGAGTCGTGATAGAACGCTGACAGCGCGCCAACCATACCACACATAACGGCCATAGGGTGCGCATCACGACGGAAGCCACGCAGGAACGTCTGCATCTGCTCATGGATCATCGTGTGATACGTAATGTCATGCTCAAACTTCACTTTCTGCTCACCACTTGGCAGGTTGCCATAAAGCAGCAAATAGCAGACTTCCATAAAGTCGGAATGTTCAGCCAATTGTTCGATCGGATAGCCCCGATACAGCAGAACGCCTTCATCACCATCAATATAGGTGATTTTGGACTCGCAACTGCCCGTTGACGTGAAGCCAGGATCGTACGTAAAGCAGCCAGTTTCGGCATAAAGCTTACGAACATCGATTACATCGGGTCCAAGCGAGCCATGCATAACTGGTAAATCCCAGCTACTGCCGCTCTGATTATCCGTCAGGGTAAATGTTCTTTCGTTACTACTCATTCAGGTCTCTCCTCTGTTGAACGCCATTTTAGGTAGTCAAAACGGCGTGCACGACCAGTATCAGTTGGCCGTGTCGTTTAATTTCGCAACGACTTACTTTACGTCGTCTAAGCGTGCCAATGTCTCATCGCGGCCTAATACGGCCATCACTTCAAATACACTTGGCGAAACGCTGCTGCCTGTAAGGGCTGCGCGCAGTGGTGGTGCCACTTTTCCCAACTTCAACGAACATGCTTCAGCATAGGATTTAGCGGTATTTTGGACGGTTTCCTCCGTCCAATCTTCAACACCTGCGAGCTGAGCGCGCATCTTAGAAATGTGTTTACGCGCTTCAGTATCTAGAATTTGCGCCGCTTTTTCATCGAGTGAAAGCGGGCGTAAAATAGCATAAAATTTAGCGTTATCAGTAAGTTCTACTAAGTTCTTCGCCCGTTCTTTTAAGCTATTCATACCCTTTTTTACCCGAGCAGCAGCCCCTTCGGCAAGCATTCCGTTAAATTCAGATTTCAGGCGCTCCATAATGAGGTCACCCAATTGATCATTATCCATCTGACGGATGTAATGGCTATTAAGGGATTCGAGCTTTGCAAAGTCGAACCGTGCAGCCCCTTTACCGACGGCATCCAGCCCAAACCATTCAATTGCCTGAGCCGTAGATATGATTTCTTCGTCACCATGTGACCAGCTGAGACGCATCAGGTAATTGCGCAGTGCCTCTGGCAAATATCCCATATCCCGGTAGGCATCGACGCCCAATGCGCCATGACGTTTTGATAGCTTGGCGCCATCGGGGCCGTGGATCAGCGGGATATGCGCAAACTCGGGCAGGTCCCAATCCATGGCTTTGAATAATTGGACCTGACGAAAAGCGTTCACGAGATGGTCGTCGCCTCGGATCACATGTGTGATTCCCATATCATGATCATCGACAACAACTGCCAACATATAAGTTGGCGTGCCATCGCCGCGCAGTAAAACCATGTCATCAAGCTGTTCGTTAGTAATTTCAACCTTACCCTGAACGAGATCTTCGATCACTGTCATGCCTTCAAGCGGGGCTTTAAGCCTTACCGTCGGGGCAACGCCAGCAGGGGCTTCTGATGGATCGCGATCACGCCAGGTGCCGTCGTACATACGCTTATGGCCTTCAGCACGGGCCTTTTCACGCATGGCAGTCAATTCATCTGGGGTGCAATAGCATTTATACGCCATCCCTTTAGCGATTAACGCTTCAGCAACTTCCTGGTGGCGCTTGTATCCTTCGAATTGGGAAATGGCGTCACCATCCCAATCTATACCAAGCCAGCTCAGGCCATCGTAAATCGCAGCCACGGCCTCATCTGTTGAACGTGCCCGATCTGTATCTTCGATCCGCAGCAAGCATTTGCCACCATCACCATATTGTTCATGGTGCTTTGCAAACAGCCAGTTAAAGAGCGCTGTGCGGGCACCGCCAATATGAAGAAATCCAGTCGGCGAGGGAGCAAATCGGGTAACAACAGGCATATAGTTTCCTTGGTATTGCGCTTGGCTCAATGACCAAGCGAGGGCTTTTTAACACAAATATCTCGCGTGTGCAGCATAATCACGCACATGTGTTACAAATAATCACAACTATTCTGATGCGCGTGCCATTCAAGCTGGCTGAAAATCAAGAAAATCGACTAAACCTTACATAGGTATTGGATGGCGCATTTCCAATATCACCAACGCTATTTGTCCATTCTGATACAAGAGCGCGCCCAATAGATTCTATGGCTTCCCGTCGGATTAGGGGTGGGTATTGTCGGATATTTTGAGTTGCCTTTCGAGCCATCAATTTAGCCAAGTATCGCGTTCTCCCTCAGCTTTGGCATTCTTCGCTTTGTCAGCACGCGAGATTTTTGGAAAATGTGTACCGTTTTCGGATTAATGATCTCTCTTGGCTTCGCAATCGCACAATGGCGAAGCCAGAATGTTCATGCACCAATCCTCAAACATCAGCTTGGGCCTGTTATTGTGCAGGGCGAAATTATGCGCATTGAACCCACGTTAATGGGCGGCAAAGTCATTATAGACGCGCTGCAGATTGCGCGTTTACCACAAGACCAGACACCCCGGCGTGTGCGTCTGACCCTCAAAAGTAAAACACCTCAGTTAACGAATTACAGCCCGGGCGATATGATCTCGGCATTGGCTATTCTAAGGCCACCACCGCCACCAGCCATGCCGGGCTCATTCTACTTTCAACGCAGGGCTTATTTTAAAGAGATCGGGGCCTATGGGTTTGTTTTGGGCGAGTTCACACGTATCGGCAAAAGTGAAAGCGACGGCCTTAATAGCCTCAGCAACAAAATAGAACACCTCCGACAGCAAATATCCGAGCATGTACGCAATGCTAACCCAACACCGACAGGTGCCGTTGATGCGGCATTGCTGACCGTGCATCGCGGCTACATACCTAAACCAACCCTTGAGGTCATCAGAGATGCAGGAATTGCGCATTTGCTGGCGATCTCTGGCCTTCATATCGGTTTGGTTGCCAGTATAGTCTTTGGGGGTGTGAGGCTTTTACTCGCAACGCCACTGGCAATGAGATTGCAGGTCAACGGCAAGAAGGTTGCCGCACTCGTCGCGATCCCAGCCGCATTTTCTTACGCCATTCTTGCTGGATTTACCGTGCCTACGGAGCGCGCCTTACTGATGACATGCCTGATACTCGTCGGCGTCCTCATTGATCGTCGGCACTAACGATGCGAAGCGTCTGCTGGGCTGCTATGATTGTCCTGCTGTTCTCTCCGGAAAGTCTTGTTGGGCCTGGATTTCAAATGTCATTTGCCGCGGTTACGGCGTTAATTGCAGTATACGGATGGGCTTCAGACCGCAGGCGCGCCGATATTGAGAGACATCGTCACCGAGGCATCATCGGAAAGGGTGCTCGCTACTTTGGTAGCATCATGCTGACAACGTTGATCGCTGGATTGGCGACCTCACCGTTTGCCGTATATCACTTTCAGCATGTCGATGTCTTCGGCCTGATCACAAACGCAATTGCTGTCCCCATCGCCGCCCTTTGGGTTATGCCAGCCGGTGTCCTTACAATGGTCAGCATGCCATTTGGTCTCGATGGCGTGCCGCTTTGGATTATTTTTCAAGGCATTGATCTTATCTTGGCCAGTGCCACATGGATCGCTGCCTTACCCGGTGCCGCCGCTGACGTCGTAGCCTCTTCGATACTTAGCCTCTGCCTTGTCACCGCTGGGGGCTTATGGCTGACGCTGTG
>DGOK01000142.1:0-6811 GCA_002389385.1 Rhodospirillaceae bacterium UBA4468
AAGTTTATGGGCGAGCGCCTGATCCGCACCTACCATGAACAGTATGGCCTTGGCATTTCGATCATCCGTCCCAGCGCTCTATACGGCGAACGGTGCATCTCTCGCCGTGTCAGCCAGGCATTCATTGAAAATGCCCTTATGGGTAAGCCACTCCTCCTCGAAGGTGGAGGCGACGGGCGTCTTGATTTCACATACATCGAAGATTTGGTCGATGGCATCGTGCGTTCAATGGCAGCCACAGGCGGCACCAATTCATCGAACACATTTAACCTGACCTTTGGCAATGCCAGAAGCATTCTGGAACTTGCGAATATCGTTAAATCTGTTGTGCCAAATGCGATCCTTGAAGAGCGTCCACGCGATGTGATCAAGCCAATCCGCGGTACATTATCGACAGAACGCGCCAAAGAGCATCTGAACTTCGAACCACAATGGCCACTCGAAGTTGGCTACAAACGCTATTGTGAGTGGTATGTCGATCAGTGGGAACGCACGCGTCACACGATGGAGCGAAACTAAAGTAATTTGCAGCATTTGCTGATCACACGATCTTTCCGTGATCGGGAAAAACGCAGATCTCTGGGTTTTGAGTTCTCATGATAGGTATTATCGATTACGGGCTAGGTAATCTACGTTCCGTTTTAGGCGCGATAGAGAAGCTCGGCTTCCAAGGAACCATTAGCAGCGAACCAAACGACTTAAGCCGGGCAGATAAGCTAATCTTGCCTGGTGTTGGCGCATTTGGGGATGGCATCAAGAATTTAAAATCCCGTGGCCTGATCGATCCTTTGAACGATCTTGTAACGAAACAACGAAAACCTATTTTAGGCATCTGCTTAGGCTTTCAACTCCTTAGCGAAGGTAGCGAAGAATACGGAGACCATAAGGGGCTTGGCTGGATTCCAGGCCAAGTTAAACGCATCGAACCGGGCCCTGAGCAGCTTCGCGTGCCGCACGTGGGTTGGAATGATTTCCAGCAAACCCGAGACAGCATTTTATTCGATGATGTCCCTGACCCTGCCCTATTCTATTTTGTGCATAGTTACTACCTCGATACAGATGCTAACACGACCGTGGGTACCTGTACGTACGCCGTCCCGATGACAGCAGCTGTGCAGCGCGGCAACGTATTTGGCACACAATTTCATCCCGAAAAAAGCCAGCAGCACGGATTGACGGTCCTCAAAAACTTCCTGGAGCGTGCATGATGTTGAGAAAACGGGTCATCACCGTACTCACGCTCAATGACGGGACGTTGTTTCGCACCAAACTTTTTACGCCCGACTATCGCTACACACTGAATTTCGTCGATGCATGGTCCGTTGACGAAATCGTCATGTTTGATGTCACACGAGGCGACACACCCGATCGGCAGAAGTTTTTTGATGCCGTATCAAATTTTGCTCAATCGTGTTTCGTGCCGATTGCTGTCGGGGGTGGTATCCGCTCACTCGATGATGTGAAGCGCTACATGGATGCGGGCGGCGACAAAGTCGTTATCAATACAGGTGCACTCGAACGTCCTGAACTAATCTCAGAAATCGCTGAAACTTACGGGGCCCAGTGCGTTGTGCTTTCCATCGATGCAAAGCGGGACGGCGACCGGTTTGACGTCATGTCCCATTCTGGCAGCCAAACAACCGGACGCGATGCTGTCAGCTGGGCCATTGAAGGTGAAAAGCTGGGCGCTGGTGAAATCCTCATTACCTCAATTGAACGCGATGGTGCCCTTCAAGGTTACGATTTGGAGCTATGTGCAGCTGTTGCTGATGCGGTAAGTTTGCCTGTTCAAGTATTGGGAGGGTGCGGCAACTGGAAACATATGGTAAGTGCTTTTGAGATTCCCGGTGTTTCTGCGGCTTGTACGCAGAATATTTATCATTTTACGGAACAAAGTATATCCAGCGCGAAAAAGTTTCTCGCCAGTAAAGGACACCCTGTTCGGGTATAGTCAGTCATGAAAGCAATGGAGACGACGTGATAAAATTTTGCAAAACATGCCTGATGCCAAATACCCGGCCTCGCATCGAATTTGATGATGCCGGTATCTGTAACGCATGTCATACCGCAGAACGTAAGAATACCATCGATTGGGATGCGCGGCGTGCCGAATTCCTGGAAATGGTTGAACCGTTCAGGAATCATGACGGCCCCTATGATTGCGTCGTGCCATGGTCAGGCGGCAAGGACTCCTCGGCCATCGCTTACCGTATCAAATTCGAGTTTGGGCTCAATCCCCTGCTCGTCACATTTTCGCCGTTGATGCCCGACCCCGTCGCCCAGCATAACCGTGAAGAAATGATCAAACTGGGCTTTGACCATCTGATGGTTCGGCCCAACCAAAAAGTCTCCAGACGATTATCCAAGCGGTTCTTTACAGAACGCGGCGACCCAAAGATTCACTGGAACGCCGGTGTCAACGCTGTGCCTGTGCAAGTTGCGGCAAAATATAAAATTCCACTCATTTTCTATGCTGAGCATGGCGAAAGCGAGTATGGCGGCCGTGTATTGTCTGATGATCACATGAAAACACGTGATTTTACCGAAGTTCTCGAACACCAGATCGGCGACGACCCTTTAAACTGGATGGATGACGAGATCGAAGAGCACGATATTGCCCCTTATACCTATCCAGATTTAGATGAAGTCGAACAAATTGGCGTGAAAGCTTTGTATTTCGGGTACTTTTTCCGCTGGTCGATGCTCGACAACTGGAACTTCATCAAAGATAAAATCGACTTCCGCACGGCAAAGAACGGTCGAACCGACGGTACGTTCACAGATTTCGATAGCTTGGACGATAAAATCGATAATTTGTATTACTACATGCAATTTGTTAAATTTGGCTTTGGCCGTTGCGTCCGTGATGCTTGCAGAATGATCCAGAATGGACAGATGACCCGGGATGAGGGCTTAGCGCTTGTACAAAAGTATGACTCTGAGTTCCCAAAGACCTATCATGACGACCATCTTGAATATCTAGGGCTGGACGAAGCTTCGTTCACAGAAATTGTCGACAAGCACCGAGATTTAGAAATATGGGAAGATCAGGAGAATGCTTGGGCGCTAAGCCACCCACCTGAATAGAGTTCGTTAACTAAAACCAGGCATAATGCACCGTTACGCCATGAACAGACGGAAAAGAATATACTTATGAGAATGACTTCAAAGCTCAAAAGCATCGATCTTGCGACCGCGCGCTCAGACGAATTCCTGACGAATGTGTTCGGTTATCCATGCTGGATGACCCAAGGCCCCTATAATGTCGAGCTTGTTCGTTCGGATCTGATGGCAATGCCATTTCCGTCGTTTGTATGGCTAAAAGTAGAGGGGAAAAAAGACCCTTCGATTGCTCAATTTAAGAAAATGGGCTTCGAAACGATCTCCGAAGAAGTCACATACGAACGCCCTGCATCGAAAGAAAAAGCCGCTAAGTCATCGTCGGATGAATTCGATATCATTTCTCTCAGCGCTAAAAAAGCTGCAGGAGATACCGCATTATCCAAAGTCGTGGGCGATCTCGCCGCAAATGCAATGACCAACTCAAGATTTCATCAAGACCCGTCCATCCCGCCTGAACTTGCCGCTGATGTGAAGCGCCGATGGGTTATGAACTTTTTTGCAAGCAAACGTGGTCAGAAGATGATCATCGCTCGGGCTAAAGACGGAACCGTCATTGGCTGCAATCAAATCCTATATGATGGAACCACAAGGGTAATTGACCTGATCTGCACGTCTGAGGAATGGCGCCGCAAAGGTGTCGCACACGCAATGATCGAAGCCATGTTTGAGCCGAACAAGGAAACACGTGTCGGCAGTCAGTCAATCAACAAAGCGGCTGACAAGTTGTATCGTGGTCTCGGCTTCAAACCAGTTTCAACATCAATCTGCATGCATTGGCATGCAAAGGATATCTGATTGAAGGGTGTGATGAATACCGACACTTTTGCCCTCTATCCATGCGACCTTTGTACGAGCCAGGATTTAGCTGAAA
This sequence comes from Rhodospirillaceae bacterium UBA4468, assembly GCA_002389385.1. Lineage (GTDB taxonomy): Bacteria > Pseudomonadota > Alphaproteobacteria > Rhodospirillales > Casp-alpha2 > UBA4479. The sequence continues at coordinate 3,995 of DGOK01000142.1, forward strand.
TACCGGCGGCGCCCCATTATATGGACGGGCGTCCGCTTCATGTGTGTAATGCCTGTGGTTTTGTACAAGCGGCTTATCGCCGCACACCTGAAGCCCTTCAACGCATGTGGGCTGAAGAAATTTACCGGGCAAATGACGCGCGTATCAGCGACAAAACATACACTGCACGTATCCCTGCTGTCGTTGCCCGCCAGACATTTGCCGTCGAATTTCTAGCTGAGCATTTAGACATCAAAGGGAAAAGTATCTGCGAGATCGGTGCTGGCGAAGGCCAATTCCTGGAAATGCTTCGTGTGCCTCGCTTTGACATGGATACATTTGCAATAGAACCATCTAAGGAAAATTGCGCGATCCTGAATAGTCTGCAGATTAAAAACTTCGCAGGCACCATGGAAGACTATAGCGCGCAATCAAATGGCGAGCAGTTTGATATAGCATCTCTGATCTGGACACTTGAAAACTGTCAGTCCGCCTCAGGGGTTCTGGCGGCAACGCATGACATTGTTAAGCCCGGCGGTCATCTGGTTATCGCGACTGGCAACCGTATTCTGATGCCATTTAAAAAGCCGCTCCAATATTACCTGGGATCAAATGTCGATGTGCATCCTTATCATTTCAGCGCCAACGCGCTTACGAGCTTAATGCATCAAGCCGGTTTTAAAGTCACAGCACATAACAGGTTCATTGATAGTGATTACCTTGTCTTGATTGGTAAGCGCGTCGAAAACATTGATGACCTTCCAATGCCAACGGATAACTCTGCCGAAATCATTCAGTTCTTCGAGCGCTGGCATAATGAAACTCAAGCGCATTACGCGGATTGGTGATGAGGCGCACGGCATGAAAAAACTACATATTCCTGCCCTGGTCTTCTCCCGCATGGATTCAACACGATTACCCGGTAAAGCCTTGCTTGATCTTGATGGCACACCTGTCCTTGGCCGCGTTCTGGCGCGTCTTAAGATGTCTAACGAGATTGATGGCATCATTGTCTGTACCACCACACGCTCGATTGATGACCCCATCGCTGAGTTCGCCATTACATCAGATGTACAACTCATTAGGGGTGACACTTTTGATGTTATGGATCGTGCGAAAACTGCAGCGGTAGCAACCAAAGCCGATGCGATTGTTCGCATCTCAGGTGATAGCCCGTTCATCGATCCCGACCTCGTCGACACCATGGTATCCATGCATAGAAAATCGCCGTGCGACCTTACAACGAATGTTTATCCTCGGTCGTTCCCCCCAGGCATGAGCGTTGAAGTTATCAATGCAGAAACTCTGGATATGCTTGATCAACAAGCATTAAGCGCTGCAAATCGAGAGCATATCACAACGTATTTCTATCGCCATGCAGATCAGTTCAAGATTAACAATCATACCGCAACTACGCCCTCTACTGATGTGGACCTCGCGTTGGATATCAAAGACAATTTCGTTTTTCAAAACTGGCTGGCCGCACAAATACCTGATGATGCGAACCTCAGTGCGATCTTGGCCGCAGCAAGGCGATATACGGACCGACCCTTAAAGGACGCATCATGAGCCCACACGACAGCTTGGCCTTACTAGGTGGAAAGCCCGCCATAAAGGATGCTTTTAAGCCATATCCATCCATGGGTAAGGCCGAAGAAGATGCTGTGCTGCGTGTTGTGCAATCAGGGTGCCTCTCTGGGTTTTATGGCAGCCCTGGCCCTGAATTTGGCGGTGGCCCAGAAGTTCGAGGCTTCGAAGACGCGTGGTCTGAAACCTTTGGTGTTAAACATACGATCAGTGTGAACTCAGCCTCAAGCGGCCTCATGGCGGCAATGGGGGCTATTGGATTAAGCCCCGGTGACGAAGTCATCGTGCCCCCTTGGACAATGTCAGCAACAGCTGCGGCACCGCTTATGTATGGTGGCATTCCTGTTTTTGCAGATATTGAACCCGAGACCTATTGCATCGATCCTGATACAGTTCGTAACGCCATCACGCCAAAAACAAAAGCAATACTGGCTGTGAACTTATTTGGCCATCCAGCCCGATTATCAGAGCTGCGGAGCATTGCGGATCAGCACGGTATTTTTCTGATTGAAGATAATGCGCAATCCCCTCATGGGACGGAACATGGTCGCTTTGCTGGCACCATCGGACACATCGGGATTTATAGCCTTAATTTTCATAAGCATATTCATACCGGTGAAGGTGGCATGTGTGTCACCAACGATGATGATCTCGCAACACGCCTCAAGCTGATCCGAAATCATGGCGAGAATTGCACCGACATGTTGGATGGCGGCTCGATTACCAACATGGTCGGCATGAACTTACGCATGACTGAAATGAGTGCGGCTGTTGGCCGTGTGCAACTTCCCGAGATCGAGAAACATGTATCTAATCGCGAAAGCATCGCTGATTGCCTAACCGACGGCATTCAAGGCTTAAGCGGATTGACCGCCCCCGCTGTCCGGGACGGTTGCCGACACAACTATTACGTTTGGATGATGCATATCGACGAAGCCGAACTCGGCATGAGTCGCGCACTTTTCAGCAACGCTCTCAATGCAGAGGGGTTTCCCCATGGCATTGGATATGTCGCACCGCTCTATCGATTGCCGATGTTCACCCAACGGATTGCGATTGGTCGGGACGGCTGGCCTTTTACACTAACAGATCGTTCTTATGAAGATGTTGTTTGCCCTGTCACTGAGGCCATGCACGAACACCACGCCTTTGTGTTTGAACCTTGCGCCTATGATCTGGACGATAATGATATCGATAACTTGATCAATGCAATCCATAAAGTGCATGCCGGACGCGATCAGTTAAACGCTC
>DGOK01000142.1:6882-28815 GCA_002389385.1 Rhodospirillaceae bacterium UBA4468
ACACGCATGATGAAATCCGAACGGCTTGATGGCTTGATCATTGCGACCAGTGATCAATTTGGCGATGATCCGATTGCTAATTGGGCCAACAGCCACGGCGTTCAATGTTACCGCGGCAGCGAGAATGACGTCATGGCGCGCGTTCTGGGTGCGCAGGAGAACATGCGTTCAGACGTTGTCGTTGAACTTTGTGGCGACACACCTTTTCTTGATCCACGGATAGTCGATGACGCAATCGAAGAATGGAACCGCCGTGACGTTGATCTGGTGACAACGGCACGCCTTCGAACTTTACCCGATGGTCAGGACGTCGAAATCTTCAGCCTCAAAGCGCTTAAATATTTCGATGAGAAACATCACGAGCCTGAAGCACGCGAACATGTGTCATGGCCGCTCTATCAATCGGACACTTGGCGTGTCCACGATTTGGCCGTCCTTGAGCCTTGGCAACGACCATCGCTTCGCCTCGTCCTCGACACACCTAGCGACGCCCATTTCCTAGGTCATTTGGCCGCAGCATGTGACGTCAAATACGGTCCCACATTCAATCTTGATAATCTGCTCGCGGTCTTTGATGGGTCGCCAAAACTTCAAGAATTGCATGCGCAAGCACTTGAGGCAGCAACATGACCGCCCCTCTCAAAACATTATTGATCGGATTCGGCGGCATTGCGCACGGCCTCGCTGCGGATGACCGAATGGCTAAATGGTTTCCGGTCGCTACCCACATACAAGCGCTCGAGCAAAATCCAAACTTCCAACTCATTGGCATTGTTGATCCTGATCCGCACGCGCGCGCAATTGCAGTGTCTGACTGGGAGACTGAGGCCTTTGAGACGGTGCAGGCTGCTGCGGCGCTCGACCCGGATGTCATTGTCTTTGCGACCCCCCCAGGCAAACGCACTGACGCACTGGCAACATTTCCATCTATTAAAGGTGTCGTCGTTGAGAAGCCCTTGGGCGGCGATGATGGGCGACATTTGATTGAAACCTGTGATGCGCGGGATTTCCCGGTACAGGTCAATTACTGGCGACGCGGCGACGCAACGTTGCAGGCCTTGGCAACTGGTGATCTCAAGAACCGCATAGGTGCCTTTCAGGCTGGACATGCGTTGTATGGTAACGGGCTCGCGAACAATGGCTCACACCTCGTCGACATGATCCGCATGTTGTTAGGAGAGCCGATCTGGGTTCAAGCGCTTGGTGATGCTAAATCTGTTCACCAAAGTCCGATCACCGACGACGTGCATGTCTCATTCGCATTGAGATTTGATGACGGCACCTGCGTCAGCGCACATCCTGTTGACTTCACCAAATACCGAGAAGTGTCATTGGACCTTTGGGGAACCCAAGGGCGATTGTCATTTATGCAGGAAACATTGGATATCAGACACTTCGACACCGCCCCTAACCGTGGCCTTAATGATGCATTTGAGATCGCAAGCGATGCTGGCACACTTTTATCAAGCACTGTCACTTCAGCGCTGCCCAACCTCTATGAAAACCTGTCTGCGGCAATCAACGGCAAAGCAGCGTTGCTGAGTACGGGACAAAGCGCGCTTAGAACAGAAACAATCATTGAGCACATCAAGCTTTCTGCGAACCAAGACGGTGAAAGACTTGATGTCAAAATGGGTGCCAAATGAGGCGTGTCCTTGCTGTTATAGAAGACCCCGGTGCTGCCAATGGCATGGTGGGATTACGGGAATCTTTGGCCAAACAAGATATCACCTTTGATCTTTTTGCGAATGGTGCTGCTTTAACTTATGCACCAAGCATCGGCCTCGAGGTTTCAGCAGCGCCCGATGATTTTTCCATTATGCTTCAAAAAAATAAGCTAGGCGCCGTATTAATCGGCACATCAGAAAACCCTGATGCAATTGCGTTCTCAGTGATTGATCAAGCCAGAGCGCTCGACATTCATACTGTTGGGTTTGTTGATGGGCCTGCAAACGCACAGCATCGCTTTCGCGGACGGACCGAAAACTCTCTCGCCCATATCCCCAACTCGTTGCTGGTCAGCGATCATTTAGCACGTGATGTTTTTATTGATCTTGGCATGTCTGCCAAGGCCATCCATGTCGTTGGACATCCGAATATGGACCGGGTGCGCGATCGCAAAGCCGAACTTATGCATGAAGGTAAAGCGCAGGTCCGCGCGCGGGTTTTCCCGGGCATACCGGCAGCATCACCGTTGGTTTTATTTGCTACTGAAATCTCAAACGGTCTGGATCTAAATGAGTTTCGTCGAAACCAAGATTATACATTGCTTGGCAGTGGCATTTACGATGGCCGGACCGAGATATGCCTCGAAGAAGTCATCAGCGTACTTCACACCTGTAACGATCAACCGTGTCTGGCGCTCAGGCTGCATCCAAAAAATGATCCCAAAACGTTCGTCCCATTCGGTGATGACATTGATGCCATCAATGCAGATGGCGATCCATTGGAAGCCGTATTTGCGGCAGATATTATTATCGGCATGACCTCAATATTACTTTTTGAAGCCGCCATATTAGGATTGCCAACGATATCTGTGACGCCAAGAAAGCTCGAGTCGGCTTGGCTAACGAGCATTGGCCTGGGCCTCACCCCGCAAGTGTGTACGCGCGAAGCGCTGCAAAACGCACTACAAAATCTGGTTCATACGCCGTCCGCATTTGTCACACCTAACATTGATATCATCGTCCCCCCTGGGGCTGCGCAAAGAATGACAGAGCACCTGATGCACATCATGGCTGGAACAAGGGAATAGCAGTATGCTGACATCAAACATTATTGAAACTGAACGCCTAAAGCTGGTGACTTTTGATCCAGCTCAGCATCTTAACGATGCCTATGTCGCATGGCTGAATGATCCTGACGTTGTACGGTATTCTGAACAACGCCATAAATCCCATACGCTTGAGAGCTGTGCCGCATTTACCGAGAGCTTCAACGACAATCCAAGCCACCTTTGGGCCATTATGCAAAAAACTGACAATAGGCACATCGGGAACATCCATGCAGATATTGATCCACATAATGGCATCGCAGACGTCGCTATTTTACTCGGCGCCCGCGACACATGGGATCAGGGTTATGGACTTGAAGCATGGAATGGCGTCCTCGGGCATCTAAAATCTCATGAAGACATACGCAAAATTATCGCGGGGTGCATGCGCTCAAACGCAGCCATGTACAGCATCATGACAAAAAGTGGCATGATCGATGACGGCCAACGCCAAAAGCATTACTTCTTGAATGGAAAGCCTGAAGATATTGTATTCTTTGCGCTGCAAGTCCCTTCCTGATCCTTGCGCTGAAGCTGATTTCAACTCAGAACACCCGAAAATAGCGCAAGACAGGTCATAACTGCCTGACATACCCGGCAACTTCTGCCTCGAAAGCCTAAATTTCATCGTAATCCGTCACACGGATATAAATTTAATTATTTAAAAACAGACACTTAAACTGTTTTTAAAAACTTGGCCCGCCATTTGCTTCTAAGATGCCAACAGAACTGCGTCTACGGAGAAAGCAAAATGGGTCCATTGTCGATTGAGCAAAAGCTTCAACAACATAATTATAACAGCAGCGAAGCAACGAATACAGGCCCAAGGCAAGTCCACTTAGGTGGTTTTGCCATATCATTTAAAGATATGCTTCAGCGCGTAGGCGTCAGACTTGAGCAAGCATTCGGCGTAGCTGAACAAAGTGCTGAATTAGTTGTCGACAACAATAACCCCCAAGCCAACGATGACGATCGGGATCGTATGTCAAACCGGGAAGCATCATCAAATAATAACGACAATCGAGGCGATAGACATCGTAATGACGCCAACGCAACATCATCAGCAGAGCAACGCGACAGTGGATTAGAGCGTAGTGCAGATAACGGGCACAACAGCAATTCAGGCCATGATCGCGCTGACCAAACCGACACACGAGGCAATGACGATCATGCTCCCAAAGATAAAGCCGACCGTTCAGATGCATCCAGAAAGTCTGATGATATTTCAAACACAGACACAGCCGATGCAAGCGGCGATGGCGGGGCGGCTGGTGACGGTGCTAATCAAAACGACGCAAACGTAAAAAGCCAGAATACAGACGGTATTACAACCGAGCAGACTGCACCCAGTGATACCATCAGTAATACCCTAAGCCTTAATCTTGTCTCAGCAATTTACGGTGCAGGACTGATTAGCAATGCGGGCATTGATGATTCAAAAACAGGTAATATAAAAACATTACACCAAACTGGTAAAACCCAGGACGTTGTCGACGGCCCTCTGACGCAAGCCACCGCTAATACCAATCACAAAGGAGTGCATACAGCGCAAGGCAATAAGCAACTTAATGCCAATAATCAAAATGCTAATGCACATGCTGGGCAGCAACAAGTTGTCAATGCTAGTGATAAAGGCGTAAACGCAAATATCCAGGATCAAGCACAGCAAATGTCACGGTTGATGGGCGCGAGCAATCGCGCAAATGTCAGCGTCAACATAAATACTGAGCAAAATCAACTGACCTCGCGCCCAACACTTACGGCGGCGAATGCATCCATCCTGACACCGACGACAGGCAACAATGGCAACGCGGGCACGCAAGCACAGACCGGTCAAAATCAGGGTCAGAACGCACAAACAGGTGCACAAGCTCAAGCGGCTACTCAATTACAGGCCAACGCTAACGCACAAGCCACAGCACAGGTTGCAAATCAAGCTCAAGGCACTGCTGGCAACATCCAGACCGGCCCATCCACTGCAGGCATAACGACAAGCGCCGGTGGCGGACAGCAAGGTGGTGGAGAAACCTTGAACACCACAACGCAAACAGCGAGCGCAGCACAAACAGCGCAACAAACACAACAAATCCGCGAAGCACAGCCACAGCAGCAAACGCAACAAGCACAACGTGGAAACGCAGCTGGTGCATCGGTAAGCGATCAGATCTCAGTCAAGATTACCAAGGCATTGCAGACCGGCGTCGACCGTATCTCCATCCAGCTTCGACCTGCTGAACTCGGGCGTGTCGATGTAAAGCTTGAGATGACACACGATGGCCGCGTGATGACTGTGGTCACAGCAGAAAAGCAAGACACACTTGATCTCCTGCGCCGAGACTCATCAGAACTACAGCGGGCACTCGCAGATGCTGGCCTGAAGAACGGCGACATGGAATTCAATTTAAAAGGCCAAGAACAACAAACGGCCGAAGGTGACGATGCCAAGAATGGCGATACGTCTAACCAAGTAGAAGCAGATAACGACGACGCAACAGATGATCCTAACGACGGTGTTCTAACCGCTTGGGAAAGTGGCATCTTTGCGGACGGCAGCGTGGACATGCGCGCATAACAGGCGACGAATTTAAGGAGCAAGAGCAATGTTAATTAGTGGAACAACTTCTGGTTCAACCGCAGATGGCACACAATCTGCCAATTCTGAAGCGCAGCTCGAAGAAGACCTAAATCGATTTCTCAACCTGCTTGTGACGCAGTTGAAGAACCAGGATCCACTTGATCCAATGGACAGTAGCGAATTCACCTCGCAGTTGGTGCAGTTCGCTAGTGTGGAACAGCAGATTTTTCAGAACTCTAACCTGGAAACGCTGGTCGAGCTTCAGCAGACCAACCAGATATCATCGATGGTCGATTTCATTGATAAGGTGGTTGAAGTTGATGGAACATCATTCCCACTGGAAAACAGTGCTGCTGAATTTACCTATACAATGCCTCAAGGCGCAAGATCTGCATCTGTCATTATCCGTGATTCCAGTGGCCTTAGTGTGCTCCAGCGAGATGCTAATCTCGATGCGGGCCAACATACATTTGATTGGGATGGCAAAGATAAATTTGGGCAGGTTTTGCCTGATGGCGAATATGCCGCATTTGTAACCGGTCTCAATAATTCTGGTGAAGTTCTTCAAGTTACCCAAACCGTGTTTGGTCGAATTACTGGTATTGGCATTGATGGCAGCGACACCACCTTGTTCATGGGTGATATCGAAGTGCCACAAGCCAAGGTACTCGCAGTAAAACAAGCTGCAGAAGCGGTGAACTAGAAATAATTTAACGGGCGGCCCGCATATCAATTAAGGCCGACGATCGAAGGAGAATAAAAATGACACTCTTTGGCGCACTGACATCAGGTGTTTCAGGCCTTACGGCGCAATCAAGTGCTATTGGCGCAATTTCTGATAACATCACCAACGTGAACACGATTGGCTATAAGGGAACTCAGGTCGACTTCCAAACTCTTGTCACAGTGCAAACATCATCAACGTTCTACTCAGCTGGTGGTGTGCAATCCAAACCACGCCAAGACACAGGCATACAGGGCTTATTACAGTCATCGACATCGCAAACCGATATTGCGATTTCCGGTAGCGGTTTCTTCGTCGTGAACGAAGCCAGCGCTCCAACATTATCGAACGAATTTCTATTCAGTCGTGCAGGGTCATTTTTCCAAGATGACGAAGGTTACCTTCGTAATACATCTGGATATTACCTTCAGGCTTGGCCAACAACAGCCGACGGCACGGTAACAACTAACAATACTTCCCTGACGATACCAAACCAGAACGTTATTTCAACCGACTTTCTAGCAACAGTGAACTTGAACCGTGTTGGTGGCACTGCGTCAGCGACAACAACAATTGGTATCGGTGCTAACCTACCATCAACGGATGATGAAGGCACGACACATAAAACTGATGTGCAGTTCTTTGACACACTGGGCAACGCAAATACGACTAGCCTAACGTATACTAAAGGCAGTTCAGACAACCAATTCGATGTTCAGATTACTCCCCCATCTGGCGTAAACCTTGTCACGTTATATTCTGATACTTTAGGTCAAACTGTTTATGAAAGTCGTGGGCAACTTGAATTTAGCGGCCTTCCTGCAAACGACGCTACTTTGGTAATTACTCAAAATAGCGTCGCCATCACGTATCAATTTGATACCTCTGGAACAGCTACCGATACTGCGACGATTAAGCAAGTTGATATCTCTGCTGACAACATCACAATTGCTCAGGCCGTTGATGCATTGGTTACCAAAATCAAAGAAGCTGATACAAATTTTGCTGACTATGGTGGTTACACAAATACGCGCGTCCAAGTAAATCCCGGAAATTCAACAGGTATCTATTTCACGGAAGACGGGACAGGTCCGGTGGCGATCAATCCAACGGGTCTTCTGACATCCACAGGTGCACGTGCGACAATTCAGGAGAGCAGCTATACAGTTGTTAAATCTAACGCAGCGCACCGGGATTTCCATCAGTTTACTTTTCCTGGCTTACCTGCCGACGGTGACACGCTTGTAATCAATGGAACATCATACTCGTTTCAATCTGGAGAGGCTGCAGGCAACGATGATACTGTCATCAGTACTGCAACAACAGTTTCCGCGATGCTATCCGATCTCGAGTCTGCAATGGAGGCCAACGATGCAAGCTTTGCTTCCGGCGCCTCAACAATCAGAACACGCGTTAACGGTAGCCAAGCCGAACCGCCAAGCACACTCGCAGATACGCTTGTTATCCACACAATTTCTACAGGAACATTCGACGCAACATTTGGTGCCGGCTTCACAAACATAGCGACTGAGCCAGATGGTACTGCTACATATGTTGCCGCCACCGCGTTTAATGTTACAAAAACTCAAGCCATCAATTTTGACTCTGACGGATTGCCATCTTCATTTGGCATTGCCGAAATGGAAATTCTGGGTTTTGCAAACGGTGCTGCAAACATGGATGACGATGCATCTAACTCTTCAAGGATTACATTAGATCTTGGTACAGTTGGTGAAGCCAATGGCTTTACCCAGTTTGGAGCGGAATTCACTCCAGGCTTCATCACACAAAACGGATCACAGTTCGGCACTCTTGCCGGGGTGACCATTGATGCAAGTGGTCTGATGACGGCACTGTTCGATAACGGTGAAACCCGTCCTATCTTTAAAATTCCAATCGCCACGTTCGTGAACGTCAACGGTTTAAACTCGGCGACAGGTAACGTTTGGAACCAAACGCAGGCATCGGGTGACAATACCCTTCGTGAAGCCAACAACGGTTCAGCGGGATCTGTAAACCAGGCTGCTCTCGAATCTTCAACGGTCGATATTGGTACAGAATTCACTAAAATGATCGTGGTCCAACGAGCATTCTCAGCGGCAACAAAGATCATTTCTACCGCCGACGAAATGCTCGAAGAACTGGTCCGGATCAAGCGATAAGCACTAGCTCTATAAGTTCCTAATCCCTGGACCCCGGGAAACTATTCTACCCACCGTCCCAACCCAAGGCCCCGACATCAGACCGAAAATCCGCTGCCGGGGCCTCCCATTCTTACCAGTAACAAAAATTAATTATGCATCAATTGATTGCAGAGCGAAAAATCGCCATTCTTGCACCATGAATGATCCAAAAGACATTTTGACTAAGGCGAACGCCGATTACACGTCTGGTCGTTACAAAGATGCTGCCGATGGATTTCGGAAAGTCCTCGATATTCATCCCGACATTGGTGAACTTTATATAAATTACGGCGTTGCATGTCGTGCCTATGGCAATTTACCCGAAGCAGAATCAGCATATCGGAATGCGATCAGATTATTACCCGAAAATGCCCTCGCCTGGTTTAACTTAGGCAACCTTCTCAATGATCTGAGGCGCAGTGACGAGGCACTTCATGCATTACAAAAAGCCGATGTATTACAGCCTGGCACTCCTGAAATCCTAAATAATATTGGCATCCAACATTATGCCCGCGGCGAGATCGAGTCGGCTGTCTGGCATTACGAAGCCGCACTTATCGGCAACCCCGACTTTGCGGATGTATTGACGAACTATGGCAACGCACTGCAGCGGTTATATCGATTAGATGAAGCACAAATTGCACTGGAACGCGCGCTGGAACTTTCGCCTGACAATCCAACGTACCGCTTAAATATGTCTACATTTCTGGCTGCTGCTGGTCGACATGATGATGCTCTGCATTGGGCCAATCAGGCAATCAAGGCCAATCCTGCTTACAGTGAAGCGCAACTCAAACGGGCAAGTTTGTTAATCCAGCAAGGGAACCTCAAAGAAGGCTTTGCTGCCTATGAAAAGCGTTGGGAAATACCCGGTTGGCATCCTCTTCCATCCCTCTTCATGTGTCCCATGTGGCGCGGTGAAGATATTGCCCAAAAACATTTACTTGTTTGGAATGAACAAGGATATGGCGATGCATTGATGTATGCGAGATACCTGCCAATGCTCAGTGCACAAGGCGCACGCGTCACATTCTTGTGTGAAGTCCCTCTCATGCGCTTGATGCAGGAAAGTCTAGGTTCCGAGATTGTCGTGATGGATTTGGCAAAAACGCCGCCATTCAGCGATTATCATATCTCGATCATGAGTCTGCCGCACCTTATGGGGACCGAGATCGAGAGCATTCCTCATAAAACGCTGTATCTTTCAACGACCTCAGACAACGAGGCCTATTGGCAACAGAAACTAAACACTCAATGTTGTGGGAAATTTAATATCGGCCTGATTTGGGCCGGGAATCCGCAACAATCCCATGACTACACACGGTCGATTGAACCTGAATTGTTTGCACCGATTGCCGAGCGAGGCGATATCGACCTTGTGAATCTACTCATCGGTCCACGTGGGGATCAGTGGCAAGGCCCGAAACTCATTGATCTCAGATTAGAAATTGAAAACTTTGCAGATACTGCTGCAATCATGCGTTCGCTTGACCTGATTATCAGTGTCGATAGCGCGCCGGCACATCTTGCAGGCGGTCTCGGTGTACCCGTTTGGATCATGCTCGCCTTTGATCCGGACACCCGTTTTTTCCTGAACAGCAACGATTGCCCCTGGTATCCGAGCGCAAAATTGTTCCGCCAAACCCGTCCTGGGGACTGGTCAGACGTCATCTCAGCTGCAAATTCCGAGTTAAATGCGTTAATTCAAACAAAAGCAAAGAGTTAACGCGTATTTACCTTACAATTTAGGGTTTTTTTAAGGCCCTTCTGCTTTTCTATATATCTCAAGTTTCCCAAGGATTGAGAAGTATGAAACAAAAATCGGAAAGCAGAACGCAATGACCGAAATGAGACACTTTCGAGAGGGAAATCGAACACAACGTCCTGAGGCGATTAGCCCGAGTGGACTGTCGATGTCGATGGAGGATTTGCCGCCTCGTGATACCACAAGATGGGTACCACGGCGCAAAGCTGACGTCGTCGCCGGCGTTCGATGCGGACTTATCACATTAGAAGAAGCCTGCAGAATGTATCAGTTGTCGTTGGATGAGTTTCGCTCGTGGGAGCGCCTTTTTGAACGCCATGGCGTTCGAGGCCTTAGAACCACCCGCATTAAAACCTACCGAACAAGATAAAAACCTCAAATTTATCGATTTTAGTGGCTAAATAATATTTGCCGAAAAATCGATAGATAGGCAATTTTTGCCGAGCGTTAACGTCTTATTCACTAAACCACCCCTAGCATCCAATCAGGGTTAACGGTGGATGCCGCTTTGTGCGCGCATTGACCAGGGATCGATTGGGGAACTACGTGGATACTTTTGTTCTGGCGATGAGAAATTTGGGTCCGATGCGACTGGCCATTATGGGTGTTGTTGTATTGGGACTGATTGGCTTCTTGGTCTTTTTTGGCACCAAGTTATCAACGCCGAGTATGACGACACTCTACAACGAACTTGCTCAAAGTGACGCTGCAGGCATCGTGCAAGAGCTCGAAAGCCGGAACATCCCCTTCAAAATCTCCCAAAACGGTACTCAAATTGCCGTACCAGCTGAACGCGTCATGCAGTTGCGCCTTGAATTGGCACAACAAGGTCTACCATCAGGTGGCTCTGTAGGTTATGAACTTTTTGATGATACCGATACCCTCGGCTCTACGAACTTTATGCAGAACGTTAACTTGGTCCGCGCCCTTGAGGGCGAGTTAGCACGTACCATAAGCTCCATAGGTACCGTTAAGAAAGCCCGTGTTCATCTGGTTATGCCACGCCGTGAGCTGTTCAGCCGCGAAAAACAAGAGCCGAGCGCGTCCGTTGTCTTACAAATGCGCGGCCCAGTTCGCTTAACAAATGAGCAAGTTGCAGCCGTTCAACACTTGGTTGCGTCGGCTGTTCCTCAATTAACACCTAATCGTATTTCTATCGTCGATAATAAAGGCTCACTTTTGTCATCAGGCTTCGAGTCCTCTGATCCCGTTGCAGGTCGCCAAGCGAAGGTCGATGAACGACGCAATCGCCTTGAAGGTAGAATGGCGCGTACCATCGAAGAACTTCTGGAAAAGACCGTTGGTTTTGACCGGGTTCGCGCCGAAGTCAGCCTTGATATGAATTTTGACCGCGTCTCCACACAAACCGAAGAATATAATCCAGACGGCCAAGTTGTACGCTCGACAAACTCTGTCGAAGAAACCGCGAATTCCAAAGATTCTGAGGGTGAGCCGCCTATCAGCGTCGGCACGAACCTGCCTGATCCAAACTTGGGCACAGGCGATACGGCGTCCAGAACTGAAAATCAGAACCGTACTGAAGAGACCACAAATTTTGAAATCTCCAAGACCGTAACCAATCATATTCGCGAAGGTGGCGAGGTCGAAAAGCTATCTGTTGCTGTGTTGGTTGACGAAGTTCAGCTTTTAAATGAAGACGGCGAGCTTATTTCACAAAAGCGTACAGAAGAAGAAATGCGCCTGTTGGCCACTCTGGTCCGCAGTGCTATTGGCTTTGATGAAGACCGCGGCGACAAGGTCGAGCTTATTCAAATGAAGTTCGCCAGCTTCGATGCACCAGAAGAAAAACTACAGCTGTTTTTCGGTATGGGTAAAAATGATATCCTGAGAGTGGTTGAGCTTTTCGTGCTCAGCATCGTTGGGATCCTGGTTGTCCTATTGGTGGTCCGCCCTCTCCTGTCACGGGCATTCGAAGCACTTCCATCAGCACAAGATGCAGCAGAACGCTTGCTTGCTGACCAAGGCCGTAGCCCAGCGCTCACCGGACCAGGTGATGGTGGATTACCAGTTGAAAGTGATGAAGAGCAGTTTGATGAACTTATCGACATTGACCGTGTTGAAGGCCGCGTGAAAGCGTCTTCGGTCAAGAATGTTGGTGATTTCATTGACAAACATCCAGATGAAACCTTATCAATCCTACGCTCTTGGTTGTATCAAGAAGCTTAAGTCCGAAACTGAAAGGGAGCGTAGAATATGGCGAAAGCAGATGATTATCTGACCTTAACGGGCCCTCAGAAAGCCGCAGCATTTATGCTCGCCATTGGACGAGAGCATTCAACGCACCTCTTTACGTGTATGGATGATGAAGAAATCCGCGAACTTTCCCACGCTATGTCGAAACTCGGTCCACTTGATGCCTCTATTGTTGAACGTCTTTTTGCTGAATTTATGGAGCAGTTATCAGCCACTGGCAATCTCGTTGGTACTTTAGATTCAACGGAACGCCTGCTTTTGAGCGCATTACCAGAAGATGTCGTTAGGCAGATCATGGAAGATATGCGCGGTCCTGCGGGTCGTACCATGTGGGACAAGCTGGCCAACGTGAACGAAGCAGTCCTCGCGAACTACCTCAAAAACGAATATCCACAAACTGTTGCTGTTATTTTATCAAAGATTAAACCTGATCACGCTGCCCGCGTGCTAGCGCTTTTACCTGAAAACTTCTCGATGGATGTGATCATGCGGATGCTGCGCATGGAGGCAGTACAAAAAGAAATTCTCGATAACGTTGAGAATACGCTGCGTACCGAATTTATGACAAGCCTCGCTCGTGCAACGCGTCGCGATAGCCACGAGCTGATGGCAGACATCTTCAACAACCTGGATCGTAACACTGAAACCCGCTTCATGACGTCCCTTGAAGAACGTAACCGTATATCTGCTGAGCGGATTAAACAGTTAATGTTCACATTCGACGATCTAGTTCGTATCGATGCGAGCGGTATTCAGTTAGTGCTGCGCCAAGTCGAGAAAGACCAACTCGCCATCGCACTCAAAGGTTCGTCCGAAGAGGTCAAAGAACTGTTTTTTGTCAATATGTCCGAACGTGCTGGCAAGATGATGAAGGAAGACATGGACGCGATGGGCGCTGTTCGCTTGAAAGACGTCGACGAAGCGCAGTCTGGTATTGTTAAAGCCGCAAAAGCGCTAGCAGACGCAGACGAAATTGTCATCGCAGGAAACGACGAGGAGAGCGAGCTTGTTTACTAAGCCGCAAATCTTCTCAACCCATATGTATGTGTTGTTTAGCCAATGAGTACGGTCAGGAAATTCATCTTTGATCGTGATTTTGGCGCGCCTGAAGAGCAAGAAGAAGCGAAAATTGAAGAAATAGAAGAAGAGCTAGAAGTCATCATTCCGACTTTTAGCGAAGAAGACATGGCTTCCGAGCGGTCCGAAGGTTTCATTGAAGGCCTTGAGCAAGGGCGTAAGGAAGCTGCGGACGCAACCGAGCAAAAGCTTTTGGAAACGATTGAGCAAGCCTGCGATAAAATTGGCGAAATCTATAGCGCGCAAGCTGAGGCAAACCAGGAAATCGCTGCGGAAATGATCTCCGTTTCTACTGCGATCTCGAAAAAAATGTTCCCCGATTTAAACGCCCGTAACGCGTTGGGTGAAGTTGAACGTGTTGTTCAAGAAACCCTGAAGGCCATCACAGAAGAACCGCGTGTAAAGATTATTGTTAATTCTGATCTATGCGAGCTTTTGACAGAACGATTGGTCACCATGGCCCATCCTGTGGGATTGGATGGTAAGGTCTTCGTGAGTGGCGATCCTTCTCTCATCTTTGGCGACTGCCGGATTGAATGGTCAAACGGTGCAGCGATCCGTGACAGTGAAGAGCTATGGGAAATGATTGATGAAATCATTGAACGCAATCTTCATGGCACACCAGATGACGAACATGAGAATGGGGAATCAGAATCGTATGAAGCTGTCGCTGAAGCGAACCCAGCACCTATAGATAGCCCTAAAATTGAACAGACGTCCGTACCAGAAACACAGGCTGAGAACACCGCACATGCAGAGCCAGAAGCACCAGAAACTCAAGCCAAAGCACCTGTTGAGACGACGCCTGATCCCGAATCGATGCAGCCAAACCCCAGCGCTTTTTCTGAGCCTCCCGCTGAAATGGCACCCGAAGAGAATACAGCAGAAATAAATGATGATGCAGACAAGCAACCCAGCGATCAGGAAGAACCTTTCTTCACACCAAGTTTACCGATCCCTAACACGTTGCCTGAGATCAATAATTCCATTTCAGATCAATCCGTTAACGAAGATCAGGAAAATGTGTTCATTCCGCATATAGATGGTGGAGCAGCACCAACACCAACTGAAGGTGCGACACCTAACGAAGCCGAGGGCACCGAAGAGCCTGTACGTGATTTCGAGCCCGTGTCGCCAGCAACCACAGCCGCTATACTTGAAGCGCAAAGTGACATGAACGATGACGACGAACCTAATCCAACTGATGGGTAAAATCGAAACAGGAGATTACAATGGCTGAAGAAAACGAAGGCGGCCTCGAACTCGCCGATCTGGATTCAACCGAAGCTGCACCCGAGCCGCCAAAAGCAGAAACAGGCAATGACGAGGACACCATCGGATCAGCAATGAACGATATGAGTGATCTGCCTCACAGCGCCAAAGATCTGGAAGCCGTATATGATATTCCGGTTAAGGTTTCTGCGGTTCTTGGCAAAACAACCATGCCCGTCAGTAATCTCCTCAAGCTCGGTCGCGGCGCAGTCGTCGAACTTGACCGTAAAGTGGGTGAAGCCATCGATATATACATTAACAACCGCCTTGTAGCACGTGGTGAAATTGTTGTTGTTGAAGATCGCCTAGGCGTGACGATGACAGAGATAATTAAAACAGAGCGCTAGAAAAAAGGGCACGGCAAGGCATTCAATATGGCCAAAGAAAATATTCATAACGTGAACGGGCGCACCATCGATATCACGACAGTCATCGGAATGATTTGCAGTTTTGCGATGATCATTACCGCTATTGTGCTTGGTGGCTCGCCAGAAAGCTTTATTAACCCGCCTTCTATCTTGATTGTCATTGGCGGAACATTGGCGATCACGACGGTTTGTTTCTCGTTTTCCAAGATAGGCAGCACTGTAAAAGTTATCAGTAAGACGATGTTTCGAAATACCCAAGAGCCCTTTGACGCAGCCTACAAAGCGCTACAAGTTGCCGAAATATCGCATAAACAGGGCACTTTAATGGTCATTGATGGCATACCCGGCGAAGAGGTTGAGCATATTTTACGCTGCGACCTGCAATCTATGGTGATTCGTCACGGCCAAAGTGCCAGTATGTTTCGTAAAATAGCTAAATTCGCGCCAGCGATGGGCCTGATCGGCACATTGATTGGTCTTATGCAAATGCTTGATAATCTTCAGGACCCGACAACGATTGGCCCTGCCATGGCCGTTGCATTGCTAACCACATTCTATGGCGCAGTATTGGCAAACATGGTGTTTCTGCCGCTCGCATCAAAGCTTGAGCAAAACTCCAGTCAAGAAGACCTTATTCATCAGGTTTTCCTTTTGACGGCAGCGTCAATCGGACGACTTGAAATGCTTTTGAACAGCATCTTGCAACCATCACAACGTGTTCAATATTTTGATTAACTAGAGACAGCTGGGACCTATACTCGATGCAACTTGTAATCATCGGCACACTTGACGGACAGATTGGCGCAGCTAGCCAGATCGCGATTAAGCGTGGTGCAAAAGTTCAGCAAGCGGACACCTCCGAAGCTGGCCTTGAGCTTCTACGTAAAGGTGGTGCAGATCTTGTTATGATCGATGTGAAGCTGGACGTTGACGCGTTCATGTCCTGTCTTGAAACCGAGCGTATTAATGTTCCTGTCGTTGCATGCGGCGTCTCAAACGATACCCAGGCTGCGGTTCGTGCTGTTCGCGCTGGCGCAAAAGAATATGTTCCCCTGCCCCCTGACCCCGAATTGATTGCAGCTGTCCTTGAAGCCGTAAGCGAAGAACAGCATGCGTTGATTTACCGTGATCCAAAGATGGCGCAGACCGTGACGATGGCAGATCAAATTGCACCTTCTGAAGCAAGTGTTTTGGTCACCGGCCCATCAGGTACGGGAAAAGAAGTGCTGGCTCAATATCTGCACAGCAAGTCAAAGCGCAAAGATCACCGTTTTGTTGCCGTCAATTGTGCGGCAATCCCAGAGAACCTTTTGGAATCTGAATTGTTTGGCCATGAGAAAGGC
Organism: Rhodospirillaceae bacterium UBA4468; assembly: GCA_002389385.1. GTDB lineage: Bacteria > Pseudomonadota > Alphaproteobacteria > Rhodospirillales > Casp-alpha2 > UBA4479. The sequence goes on from DGOK01000142.1 coordinate 23,177, forward strand.
GCCTTCACTGGTGCTGTGGCCAGACGCATTGGTAAATTTGAAGAAGCCGATGGCGGCACCCTTCTCCTTGACGAAATCAGTGAGATGGATGTCCGCCTGCAATCCAAATTACTACGGGTTCTTCAAGAGCGTGAGCTAGACCGAATCGGCTCTAACAAGTCGATCAAGGTCAATGTCCGCATTATCGCGACATCCAACCGGAATATGGAACAGGCAGTCAAAGACGGCCAGTTCCGCGAAGACCTTTATTTCCGCCTCAACGTGATCAATCTGCGCATACCATCGTTGGCCGAGCGTCCAGGAGACATTCTGCCGTTGGCTGAGCATTTCGCGATTAAATTTGCGGATGCCAATGACGTGCCACACAAAAAACTATCTGACGACGCTGTTGCAAAATTGGTTGCCTACCCATGGCCAGGTAATGTCCGAGAATTGGAGAACACCATGCATAGGTCTATCTTGCTCGCATCCGGCGATGAAATTGACGCCGCTGCTATTCTTCTGACATCACAAGATGCCACTGATGGCGCACCGATGGGCTCGAACCAAGATAGCGAAGCCGGACAACATTTGGTGGGTCGCACTGTCGCTGAAGTTGAGCGTGAATTAATCATAGACACCGTTCAGCATTGCTTTGGTAACCGGACACATGCCGCAACGATCCTGGGCATTTCGATCCGCACGCTCAGAAATAAATTAAAGCAATACGGCAGCGAAGGCTTTAACGTGCCTTCACCGGGCGACTCGCCACAGGCCGGCGCATGAACGTTGCCCCGCGACAAATGACAAGAGGATAAGGGTCAATGGCGGACGCCGCTGACGGCGAAAATCCATTTAACACCGGTAACTTTCTCCGTAGCAGTTTGGCGCGCGCGGCGAAGCGTGGCGATATCATGCTGGCGCTCGGCGTTGTTGCGATCCTCGTCGTCCTTATCCTACCGTTGCCAACGTGGATGCTGGATTTTGCGCTGGCATTCTCAATAACATTCTCAGTGCTAATCCTTATGACAGCACTGTTTGTTGAACGACCGCTCGACTTCAACGCGTTCCCAACGATTTTGCTGCTGGCCACAATGATCCGGTTATCACTCAACCTGGCATCTACGCGTCTTATTCTTTCTGATGGTCATGAAGGCACGCATGCAGCGGGTCAGGTCATTGAAGCCTTTGGTGGCTTTGTGATGAGTGGTAACTTCATCATCGGCATCATTGTCTTTGCGATCCTTGTGATTGTAAACTTTGTCGTGATCACAAAAGGTTCCGGGCGAATTGCAGAAGTCTCAGCACGTTTCTCACTGGACGCTATGCCTGGTAAACAGATGGCGATCGATGCCGACTTGTCATCGGGCCTGATCGACGAAGAAACTGCCAAGCAACGCCGCAAAGATCTTGAAGAAGAAAGTGCGTTCTTTGGTGCCATGGACGGTGCGGCAAAGTTCGTTCGAGGCGACGCCGTTGCGGGTTTGCTGATCACGTTCATCAACGTTATCGCGGGCATCATCATCGGTGTCGCGCAAAAAGACTTATCGTTTCTCGAAGCTGCTAACGCTTACACACGACTGACCGTTGGCGATGGCCTGGTATCTCAGATACCTGCGCTTATCGTATCGACCGCAGCTGGTATGGTCGTTACCAAGGCGGGTGTCGCAGGCACCGCCGAAGTGGCCATTTTCAAGCAGTTGGGTGGGCAGCCAAAAGCACTCTGGTTAGTGGCGTTCCTTCTCCTCGCATTATCAATCATTCCCGGCATTCCGGCATTCCCATTCCTTACGTTGGCAATAATTTGTGCTGGTGGGGCATACTTTGTAAATTATCGCGACAATGCGGTTGCCGAAGAAGCTGTCCGACAAATTGAAGAAGAAAAAGTGGATCCAAAAAGTATTGCCGAAGAGCCTATTTCAACAGCATTGAAAATCGACCATATCCGCCTTGAGCTTGGCTATGGTCTGCTGACATTGATCAACGCGCCAAAGGATGGTCAGAAACTCACAGATCAAATTAAAGCGCTCCGTCGTCAGCTCGCAACAGAAGTTGGTTTCGTCATGCCATCTGTACGTATTCAGGACAATATGCAGTTGCCCGCCAACACATACGTCATTCGGATCAAAGAAATTGAAGCCGGTCGTGGCGACCTGAGACCGAAAATGCTGTTGGTGATGGATCCTCGCGGCGAAGAAATATCGATCCCCGGCGAAAAAACCACTGAGCCAACATTCGGCCTCCCCGCCATGTGGATTGAAGAGGCCAACCGTGAAGAGGCTCTGTTTCGTGGCTACACAGTGGTCGATCCAGCAACCGTCGTAACCACCAACATCACAGAATTAATAAAAGACAATATGTCGGAACTGCTTTCTTACTCAGAAACACAAAAGCTGCTCGACGAAATCGACAAAGATCATCAGAAACTTGTCGCTGATACCATCCCGGCGATGATTTCGCTTGGTGGCATTCAGCGTATCTTACAGAACTTGTTAGCTGAGCGAATTTCTATCCGTGACCTGCCAACAATTCTCGAAGGCGTCTACGAAGCCTGTGGTAACACACGTAATGTGATGATGATTACCGAGCATGTGCGTGCCCGCCTGGCGCGTCAGATCAGTAATATGAACACCAATGATCAGGGCTTCATTCCACTGGTCACGCTATCGCCAGGCTGGGAGCAATCGTTTGCTGAAAGCCTGGTCGGACAGGGTGATGACCGTCAGCTCTCCATGGCGCCAACACGCTTGCAGGAGTTCATCACACAACTTCGCAGCACGTTTGAGCGCCAAGCCATGATGGGTGAGCAGCCGATTCTGTTAACTAGCCCGACTATCCGTCCGTTTGTGCGCTCCATTGTCGATCGGTTCCGCCCCATGACCGTCGTCATGTCACAGAACGAGATTTATCCAAAAGCGAAGATCAAAACCGTCGGTCAGATATAGGTTAAACATTAGATGCGTCTTAGAACCTTCACCGCTGCAACAATGCCAAAGGCCATGGAGCTTGTGCGCAAGGATATGGGCGATGACGCAATCATTGTGGCGAGCGAACAGGAACACGAAGACAGCACCTATACCGTAACGGCGGCAATTGAAGATGCACCCGATATCGATGACGAAATTCCGCCCTCTAAAGACGACGTTGTGTCGATCAATCCCCAAACGCGACTCTCGTTCTTACGGCAAGTTTTACTGGCACACGGATTACCGCAGCACGTTTTGGAACTACTTCTTCGCAGTGCCGATACCTTTGTTAACAATGACGCAACAATGGCATTAGCCGCTACTATTGATGATCGCGTGAACTTTCACCAATCGACTTTGATCAACAATCCACACCAATCATGCTTGTAGAGGCGCCGGGTGCCGGGAAAACCATCACGGCTACCAAGCTCGCAGCCCACGCAAAACTCAACGGACATTCCATATTTATTGCAACAACCAAAGTCAAACGTGCAGGTGGCATTGAGCAACTCCAGGCATTCACGTGCATTTTAGGGTTAGACCTTGTTGCCGTAACCAGTGCAAAAGAACTACAATTATACATTGCCCAAATTCAACAAGCCGACGTGCCCATCTTCGATACGTCAGGTGTAAACCCGTTTGACGACGACGATATGCAGATGATCCACGAGTACGCATTAGCAGTAAATGCCGAGATCTTATTTGTCATGGCCACTGGTGCCGACGCTATGGAGACCGCTGATACTGTACGCGCTTTTTCCGATCTGGAGGCCAAGCGCATGATCATCAGTCGCCTGGACATGACCCGCCGATTGGGTGGTATTCTCGCCGCAGCACTGGTCGGACGTATCGCAATTGCCAACGTCAGCGTAAACCCCAGCGTTGCTGATGGGCTTAGTCAAATTAATCCTGTTTCTCTTGCTCACCTGATTATTCCAGAAGATGTGTCCGACAATCAATCACGAACAAAGGTTGCACAATGAATGAAGATGCGCCCCAAAAGCCGACATCCGCGGCTCGCAACAAAGGTCAGAACATCATTGCCGTTGCGTCAGGAAAAGGCGGTGTTGGCAAAACCTGGTTCTCCATAACACTCGCGCACGCACTGGCAAAAACCGGCAAGCGTGTGCTGCTTTTTGATGGCGATCTTGGATTGGCGAACCTGGACATTCAACTCGGACTGACCGTTAAAAACGATTTGGGGAACGTGCTGGCAGGACGTGTCAGCCTGGCTCAGGCTGTCACCATTTATGAAGAAGGCAACTTTGATGTCATTGCCGGTCGCTCAGGATCCGGTGGTTTGGCCAACCTTGCGGGCAACCGCTTGCAGTCGCTTTTAGATGAGCTGACCTTGATTGCAGCAAACTATGATTATGTTATTCTTGATCTGGGCGCAGGCATTGAGAGCACTGTAAAGCGTCTCGCATATTCAGCTGATAAGATCATTGTCGTCGTTACTGATGAACCAACATCGCTGACAGACGGATACGCCTTCATTAAAATCACACACAATGAGCGACCCGAGGCCAACATCAAAGTTGTCACAAATATGATGAGCTCAACAACCGAAGGTGATCGTACCTACAACACGTTGAACAAAGCATGCGTTGGGTTTCTGAAGTACTCGCCTGAGCATTTGGGCTCAATTCGCCGCGATAAAAAAGTCCGCGCCGCGATCCGTGCACAAACCGCTCTCCTTAATCGCAGCCCAGAAAGTGAAGCTGCTGAGGATGTACAGGATATCGCCCGCTTAATCCGCCGCGATTCAGCTTAGGCTGCATGAGCACCGTCACACCCCCATCACCACCACTTCCCCTGCCAGCGCTGGCGGCACTGCCCCGCACGATCATCGTCGACGCGCCGCCTGCATTGACCGACCTGCCAAGCGGCACCAAACTTGATGTGATCGTTAGTCAAATTCTTGACGCGACCAAGTTGAAACTGAAATCACCAATAGGCGACATCACCGTTAAGCTGAGCGGACCAACGAATGTAAAAGCCGGCGATGCCCTTATCTTACAACTTCTTGGGAGCGGCACATCAACCCGCTCTCTGCTAAGCCAACCAAATGGCCTTCCCCTCACGTACACCAAAAAGGCGACAACTGGCATTCCAGATGCGCTTCAAAGTCGCCACCCCGCATTGGCACAAACGGGGACACCCATCGCGCCTGTTGTCGCGCGGCCTGGTGGTATTATTACGGCAAACCTGTTGCGACCCATAGCTGTTAACGGGGCGCTACAGGTTATCACGCAAGCTCCCGGAGCATCTGGAACACTTAACCCCGGGCAAACCACATCTACACAAACCACAGGAAACCCAGGTGCGACACCAAATGGCACCTCACCTGCTCAGGTAAGCCTGACCCCGAATGTGCCACAAGGTGCAGCGACACCAAGCACGACGGGAATACCAGGACAGGTATTTCCTAATGGCAGCCAACTGATTGTCAAAATTATCAGCGTGACTGCCCCATCGACCCAACCACCAACGTTGACGCCTGCGCCAACGGGCGCACCCGTGTCGTTAGCACCCGGACAAAGCTTAAGCGGTGTCGTTAGTGGCAGACAGGGTATTGGCCAAACGGTTGTGCAAACCCATGCCGGTCCGATTTCATTACCAACAAGTGAGGCCTTGCCGCCCGGCACACAGATCAAGTTTGAAATCGTTTCCTTAACACCACCGCCCCCTGGC
>DGOK01000142.1:28911-37236 GCA_002389385.1 Rhodospirillaceae bacterium UBA4468
CTGCAAACGGCCCTGCCCCGTGCAGATGGCCAATTGTCGACAAACGTTTTGTTCTTCCTGTCCGTCCTGCGTGGCGGCGACATGAAAAACTGGATGGGCGATGGACCGTCTCGTATTCTGGAACGTCAACGTCCAGAGCTCGCCGCACGGATGCGGACAGACCTCAATCAAATGACCCGGAATTTCGAAGACCCTCTGACTGGTGACTGGCGATTACACGCCGTCCCGTTTTTATTCGGGGGTGAAATTGACCGTCTACAATTGCTGGTCCGGGATCAGGAAGACGAGGATGAGGACAATCCAGGCAATAACGACACACGTTTCGTCATTGACTTAACATTAACTGAACTTGGGCATTTACAAATCGATGGCTTGGTTGGAAATAAGAACAAACGGCTAGACGTTGTGCTCCGGACTGATACACCGTTGCAGCCTCACATGCGTGAAGATATACGGCGGCTCTACACGGATGCCCTGGAACTGACCGGCCTCGAAGGCTCTGTTGGCTTTCAAGCCGCGCCCGGCAACTTCATCGACATTCCAAGATCAGGCCCAACAGTAAACGTCCCTAGTGGCGGTATGGTGATTTAAGATATGGCAACACCCAACACTGAAATCCGCGAGCGTCGTGATTTACTCAAGATCAGCCCGGCACCTCAACCTCGCCACGATGCGATCGTTAACCATCGTGCAGACATGCATGAAATAGCGATCCGCCTCCACTATGTTCCGGACCGGGATATTTTATGTCCCGATAGTTTGGCAACATATCTAGATGCGATGTGGAAAATTAAAGACATCTCGCTTGAAAAAACGGCGCAGACCATTCTTGAAGACATTAATGATCAAGTTATTCCGAGCTGGCTTGAGATCAGGTTGAGCAAACAGGCTGAGCATACCGAACACGACGTCCAGATCGAAGATCGACAACCGCACTAGAAAGATCGTGGATTGCTGGACCGACTGGCACCATAAATTCATTCTGTGCATCCCCCCTCACGCAGTGCTTCGCGCCCTCCTCTCCCGAGAGAGAGGTAAAGAACAAGATGGGGGCGCGTAAAAGGATTAACGGTTCTTGCGATTGTGTTTGGTCACACCGATTTCATCTAAGTCTGCTTGCTCTGCGCGAGCAATATCAGCATCGACTTTAGCCACCCGTCGTTCCTCTGAGATTTCAAACTTCTTGAATTCAAGGAATACGAGGCGGACTTCTTCGCGGGCCGAAACAACGACCTGTTCTTGTTCCTGTATACGCGCTTGGTAGTCTTCACGGCGCGCAATGGCGGTGGCGGCATATGCCCCATACGTCATACCGCCTTCGGTCGGCATCGTCGCAGCTTGCTCTTGCTCGTGCACAATCTCGTCTTCGAGCCTTTGCAACAAGTCGATCAAGGTTTCTAGTTTCTGAAGTTCAACGGCGAGTGCACGACGTTTTTGATCAACTTCCCAATCGTTGATACGCACCAGCGCTTTAAAGTCTCGCACCATCCAATTTAACTCGCACCATCATTCGATGGCGGCTTAGGCATATCACCGGGCATGCCCAGTATCTCATAGAGGCGATTATAGCCGTCAGCCAATGTGACGGAGTCGCCAATCTTTTGGACGAGAAATTCTTCAAGCATGGGATAGTAATTGATGGCTTCGTCTATCGCCGGGTCTGAGCCTTTGCGATACGCACCAAGGCGGATCAGTTCGGCCATGTCTTCGTATGTCGATAATAACTGCCGAGCACGGGTAATAGCGGCATTTTGCGCATCAGTATTACATCCGGGCATGGTTCGGGAAATACTCCGGAGCACGTTGATCGCCGGATAACGATTACGCTCAGCAATTTGGCGATCCAACACAACGTGGCCATCCAAAATACCGCGTACAGCATCTGCTATGGGCTCGTTATGGTCATCACCTTCAACCAACACCGTGAACAGCCCTGTAATATCGCCTTGGTCTTCAAAGCCCGGACCTGCGCGTTCCAAAAGTTTTGGCAATTCTGCAAAGACCGACGGGGTATACCCTTTTGATGCAGGCGGCTCACCCGCCGACAAACTGATCTCACGCTGCGCCATGGCGAACCGTGTGACACTGTCCATCATGCACAGCACGTTACGGCCACGGTCACGGAAGTATTCTGCAATCGCTAATGTCGTATACGCAGCCTGTCGACGCACCAATGGCGGCTCATCAGACGTGGCGACGATCACAACCGTATGCTTCATGCCTTCTTCGCCAAGATAATCTTCGATAAATTCTTTTGCTTCACGACCGCGCTCGCCAATCAGGCCAACAACGCTGATCTCTGCATCCGTGTTCCGCGCCATCATCGACAACAGTGTCGACTTACCAACACCAGAACCTGCAAAGATACCCATCCGCTGTCCCCGGCATGTGGTCAGGAACGTGTTCATAACTCGCACACCCAGATCAATCTTCTCACCAACGCGGCGACGTTTATGAGCGGACGGCGGGGATGCATGAATTTTGTAAGGCGCAACACCAGCTGTGATGGCACCTTTGTCATCGACGGGATTACCGAACGCATCGATAACCCGACCTAGCCATGATTCGTCTGGATAAACCGAAGGTTCCGTCGAGGCGAGTTCGGCTTGGCACCCAAGGCCAATACCTTCCAGCGCCCCAAACGGCATCGCAAGTGCACGTCCGCCTCGAAAGCCAATCACTTCGCAAATCACATGATCGCCCTTGCGACCATCGACGCGTACATGATCACCAATCGACAATGTCCCTTGAAGGCCACCGATTTCAACCATCAGACCAATGATGTCCGCAACCCGTCCGAACACTTGATGGTCCGGAAGGCGCGCCACTTCATTGGCAATGTTATTCGAAAATACGCGCAAAAAATTAAGTCCCGTCTCATCCCATTCGCACTAAAGCTAACACAAAAACCTGACAATAGAATGCACCAACACACCTAATGTTTGGTAAAGGGCGTATCCATATAATATGTATGCATTATATGTCCTCTATAGGTTTAGATACTCATACTCCGTAAAGATGCGACTATCATTACATCCATCGATTTTTTAATTGGCCAATAATTCATATAATTAATAGTGGTCGTAAAATTTGCTGATTTTTTATAATAAAAAATCGTCAATGATCGAAATGCGATCCCAAAGTTCTGAGTGCAATTGTCTTTTTGGTTCAAATGAATTTTCTTTTGCATAGACTGACCCCTAAGTTTTTATTCGAGCAGCGAATACGCCAAGACAATAAGAAAATCTATATCAAAATTAATACATAAAATCACTTACTCTGTGTGGAATAACTTTTTCAGCATCCCAGAACCCTTGCTTGATGCGAAAGAAGCGTGCGGCTGCGACTATTTAGAAATTTATCGAAAACATAAAAGACAAATCTATAAAAAGCTTATCAAAAGATAACATCTAAGTATTTGTTTCTTATAAAGGTACAAATGGTATTATGGTTAACGAACATCGATTCGCGGCCAAATTCGAGCCCGGAGGGGAAGCATGCGCGTACTTTTAGTTGAAGACGATCCGACAACACAGGCAGCCGTTAAGCTAATGCTGGAGACAGCAGGCATGGTGGTGGATACTACTGATCTCGGCGAAGATGGTTTGGAAATAGGCAAGCTATATGAATACGACATCATGATCCTGGATCTGATGTTACCTGATATGGATGGCCTTGAGGTATTGCGACGACTTCGTGATTCCCGTGTTCAAACACCTGTTCTAATCCTGTCCGGACTTACTGAGTCCGAGATGAAAGTTAAGGGTCTTGGAATTGGTGCTGATGATTATCTAACTAAACCTTTCGATAAATCTGAACTGATGGCACGCGTGCAGGCGATTGTTCGTCGCTCAGCTGGTCATGCGCATTCGATTATTCATACAGGCCAAATGTCAGTGAACCTTGATACGCATATGGTCGAAGTTGAAGGCCAATCTGTGCATCTTACGGGCAAAGAATATGGCATACTTGAACTCCTCAGCTTGCGCAAAGGCACAACGCTGACAAAGGAAATGTTCCTGAACCATTTATATGGCGGCATGGACGAACCTGAGTTGAAGATTATCGACGTGTTTATCTGCAAACTCCGCAAGAAGTTAGCAGACGCAACAGGCGGCGAGCATTATATCGAAACTGTTTGGGGACGTGGATATGTTCTACGTGACCCGGAAACAATGCCCGCAGCGCAACACGCTTAACCGCATCTATCTAATTTAGTTGATGGTTTAAAGTAAGCCGACTTGTGAGAACTTATGCTTAATGATCTCACTATCGAACGGCTTTATGATGTATTCATCTGCGCCCGACTTTATTGCCTCTTGAATATGTGTGAGATCACTATTTGTGGTACAGAACACAACGATCGGTGTGCCACCACCCGGCATCTGACGCAATTCGCGTAAGAATTCGATCCCTGAAACGACTGGCATATGCCAATCCAAGAGCACACCATTCGGCATCTCTTTCTGACAAGCTTCAAGGGCTTCGCGCCCATCGGCAGCTTCGTCAACCTCGAACGCAAGTTCTTGGAGGATTCTACGCGCGACCAGGCGGATCACTTTTGAATCATCAACAATCAGGCAGCGTTTCATTTATAGCCTATTGAGGTGTGGAAAGAGCGGCAAACTGAACTGTGCCTTCATCCGCTGCGACTTCGAGTTCGCACCCTGCTTCGATCACAAGAAGTTGCGTAATTAAGCTATGGATCGATCGGCTATCCAGAGAGGCTGCTGTGTGACCGGGAGTCAGCCCGCGCGCAAGGTCTTCGCGCAATCCTGCATCCACACCTGTCGCTGAGACGGCGATACCGGTCTTACCTTTAATGTCGGCGACCTGAACATGCACGTGCCCACCTCGAGGTAAACATTCCGAGGCAATTAAGATGAGGTTGAGCAATAGCTTACCCATTGTCGTGTCTAGCGGTTTCGCATCACCTTCTGGTTCTGGCCAATCGAGTTTCGTATTCCCAGACATCAGTAATTCGCTCGCAAGCTTCTTCAGTACGGTGATATCGGCGCCAGCGCTACCAGCCCCACCGGCACCGAACGCGACACGATAAAACGCCAATCTCCGCGTGAGCTCTTGGCCGCTATTCTTCGCCAATCCCATCGCACTATCATCAAGCCCACCCATTTCGGATAAAATTTCCAGGCCCGCATTAACAGCACCAGCTGCACCGACAAGATCGTGGCACAACCTGGAACATACAAGTTGGCTGAGCCGAAGTTGCTCACTCATTTAGTCATCTCCAAAACGACGTCAGACGGAATTCCGCCTATCCAATTGGTGCTAAGATATCATTTCGGTCGGCATCGCCAAGCGCCTATTGCAGATTCAATGATCCGCGCGCTTGATTATATCCTCAGCAAGATCGGCAACCACAGAGTTGGTGCGCTCTCCATGGGTGCGAGATGCATTTGCACGACGATTAGCTTCGCGGCGCACCTCGGCAGTATCCACTGGGATTTGTCGTATGATGACAGCCATAAGAGATTCCAGGGCCAGAACATGGGCAGCGAGATTCTCTGTATCCGTGCCTTGGCGGACGACGCTTGAGCCTAAGGATTCCATACCCTGCCCAACCTTATCCAAACTCGTCTGCAGATGCCCCATTTGCTCCATAAAGCCGTCTAGGCCGAGGTCACGCATCATAAGCACAGCGTTCTCTGCCTCAGGTTCTTGATCATTGTTGCTCATGACACATCCCTTTCTATATGAGCAGCCTACTCTGCTGCTTGCCTCAGTGCCAGCCGAGACAAGACAAGCGCATTCATACTTGAGTAAACTCTTGAAATTAAATAAAAAAGTACTATATTTATGATAATCGGCAGAATGTTTGCCGGTAATTGGGAATGGTGAAACAAATGAAATCAGTCGTCATTGGCGGTATTGCCGCTCTTATCATTTCGGTCGCAGCTGGCGCCGTCATGAACACCTTAAATCCAACTTCAGCTGACAAATTCTCAACATCTAATGTGCGTATTAAGTAAGTTTTCTCGCCGTTAAGCATCGTTGATCCACGAAAAAGGGCGACACCAACGTATCGCCCTTTTCTCGTGCCTCTTACAAAAATCGCTACTCAGCGGGTTGTTGCTGCCCTGAATTTTTCTGCATTTCTTCTTCGACCCAGAGCGAGTGGTGCTCTTTGGCCCAGTTGATATCAACCTGACCAGAACTCACAGCTTCGAAAGCACCTTCCATACCGACTGAACCGATATAGATATGCGCAATCACAATCACAATCATCACCATAGACATGATTGAATGCCACAAGACAGAAAGCTGCACTTCTTGTAGCTCCGATGTAATTGCAGGCAGATTAAATCCAAAGTTATTAAGGAATGCGAATGTACCAGCCCATGGCTGAAATTCGTAAGGCCAAATCATCGCAATACCAGAGAATGAAAGCGAGAAGCCACCTAAGATGACCGACCAGAAGATAATTTTCTGGCCAGCATTAAAGCGACCTGATTCCGGATGCAGACCCCTTGTAAACATGCCACCACCAACAGCCAGCCATTTAAGGTCGCGAAAGTTTGGCACGTTAAAGCGAAACCACAAGAGAAACATCATGATAAGACCCACAATAAAGGCGAACGAGACGTAGTTGTGACCTAATTTTCCATAGTACGTAATCATCCCAAACGCCTCAGCGCCTATCATGTCTTTCAGGAAATACCGACCGTAAAGAATATTTAACCCCGTAAACGCCAGAAAGATGAAACTCGTGGATGTGAGCCAGTGAACTGCACGCTCAAGCGCGTTAAAGCGCTCAATTGTTCGACCCTGTGGATCTGGTCCGTGATCAATTTTGATTTTTCCACGTACCACAAAAAATATGATCAGCAATAATATAATACCTGCCATAGCATAGGCACCGTATGTAGCCAGTGGGCCATTACGGAAGCCGCGCCAAGCATCTCCATTGGCCTGGACAAGTTGTCCTGCCTGCTTGTCGGGGATGGATACATCTCCACGAACTCCGCCCTTAATAGCACGCCACATCTGTGCATCGGACATTGATCCTAATGCGTTGCCAGGGACGTTTCCGCCTTGCTGTGCGTGAGCTGTATTATCGATAACAAGTGTCGCACCGGCGTTTATTGCCATCGACCCAAAACCAACAAATATTGCCATTGTGGCAATCAACCTCATGGTATGAATAAAATGTAAAATCTTTATCATTTGGCTACTCCAAATATGTCTTTATCACCTTAAAACGTAGGATGATTAGTTCCCACTTTGATATAAACCACGCTTCTGAAGCGCTTTAGTTGCATCATTCGGCTCTGGCGGACGAACTTTACTGCTACGCGATGGCGCAGAGCTGCCACTGTTTCCGGCTGATACACCACCTTGCAGGCGGGCACGTTGACGAAGCTCAGCAAGCGACGCCTCACTAATAGCAGATGCAGGTGCACCACCCGGATAAATACCGGCGTTGTATTTCAGCGGCCTACCTTGCTCTTCTGGACGACATCCAGCAAGCACCACAAGCGCGAAATATACGACACCTATTGTCTTCAAAAATTGCTTATTCAACATTGGCGTTCCTTGTCGTTTATTATGGATCCGCCCACATCAGTTTAATGATGTAAGAATTATTTATGACACTGAAATTCTTAGATAAAGGAGGGGCGGCACCCTTAAATCATAAGATGCCGCCACCTGATCTTTAGCTATAACCGAGATGTCAGGAACCAGCCTTTTGATCGTAGGCAGTACCCCAACCCCATGCACCCGAGCCGAAGCCACGGGACACAACACGCTCACGGTAAATGTCAGAGACCATATTACCATCTCCACCGAGCAGTGCTTTTGTGGAGCACATTTCAGCACAGATGGGCAACTTACCCTCTGCGATACGATTACGACCGTACTTCTGGAATTCAGCCGAAGAGTTGTCGTCCTCAGGACCACCGGCGCAGAAGGTACACTTGTCCATCTTGCCACGAGATCCAAAGTTACCGGCTTGCGGGAACTGCGGCGCGCCAAAGGGGCACGCATAGAAGCAATATCCGCAACCGATGCAGAGGTCTTTAGAGTGAAGCACGACACCTTCTTCAGTCTCGTAGATGCAATCCACCGGACACACCGCAATACACGGCGCATCGGAACAATGCATACACGCTACTGAGATTGAGCGTTCACCAGGTTTTCCGTCATTAATCGTCACAACGCGGCGACGGTTAATGCCCCAGGGAACCTCGTGCTCGTTTTTGCACGCAGTGACACAGGCGTTGCATTCGATGCATCGTTCTGCGTCACACAGGAATTTCATTCTAGCCATTTCTGTGTCTCCCTATTTCACGCTGTTTTGACACG
>DGOK01000131.1 GCA_002389385.1 Rhodospirillaceae bacterium UBA4468
GCGGCAAGGCGCATGAGATTGAACGAGCCAATCAGATTGATGTTAATGACTTTGGCGAATGTCTCTAGAGGCTGCGCGCCATCTCGTCCGACAATTTTCTTGGGCGGCGCAATTCCGGCGCAACTGACGAGGATACGCGCTGGGCCGTGTTTTTCACGGGCCTCGGCGACGGCGGCTTCGGCACTTTCTGCACTCGACACGTCACAGCTGACAGCAATCCCGCCGATTTCGTCTGCCATTTTTTGTGCGGCATTCATATTCAGATCAAAAATCGCGACCTTGGCACCATTTGCTGCTAAGGCTTGTGCTGTGGTAGCGCCAAGTCCGGATGCACCACCTGTGACGATCGCTGCGTGACCTGAGACGTCCATCTTCGTATTCTTTCTATTAATCGATTTAAATGTGTAGCAAGAGATTGAGTGAGCGACAACGTGAGCCGGACACCGGAAGAAAATGAGAAGGTCGTCGCCGAAGGCTTTATTGAGAAGGCGCATCGTACTTTAGGGCGTATCCCTTTTACAGACGAAGCCGTTGCCGCATACTATTGCGCAACAGATGATGCGACACCGGGCCGTGTCCGGATAACCTTGATGGCGGCATTGGCATATTTCATTGTGCCGATCGACGTGATACCGGATTTTATTGCAATGCTGGGTTTCACTGATGATGCAGCGGTATTCTGGGCGGCGTGGCGATCTGTTCAAGGACATGTGACAGATCAACATCGCAACAAAGCTCGCGCATTCTTAAATCGAAAGTCGACAGAAAAGCCACGTATTAATGATGGCTCATCTTGAGGAGGAAATATTGACCACACCACTTTGGCAGCCCACGCAAGACCAGATAGACGGCGCACGGATGACAGAAATCCGCCACCACATTGAAAAGCAATGGAGCGTTGAGTTGAAAGATTCCAGTGAGCTTTGGAATTTTTCAGTGACCGAGCTTGAAAAATTCTGGACCTCAGTGTGGGACTATAGCGACATCATCGCTGAGACCCGTGGTGCACGTATTTTGGCCGATGGCAACAAGATGCCTGGTGCGAAATGGTTCCCAGATGCCCGACTGAACTTTGCTGAGAATTTGCTGAAACGTCGCGATGACGGCGAAGCCATGGTGTTCAACGGCGAAAATAAAATTATCCGGCGACTGACGTTTAAAGAAGTCTTTGAACAAGTATCCGTAACGACACAAATTCTGGCCAACCTTGGTGTTGCTGAAGGTGACCGGGTTGCCGGGTATTTGCCGAATATGCCGGAAACAATTATTGCGATGATGGCAACGAATGCATTGGGGGCTGTGTGGTCATCATGCTCGCCAGACTTTGGTGAGCAGGGCGTGTTAGACCGGTTCAGGCAGATCACCCCAAAAGTCTTATTCTGCACTGATGGGTATTGGTATAATGGCAAGCGCCATGATGTACGCGCAAAGACAGCCGGGATCGCAAACCAACTGCCAAGCATCACAAAAACAATTTTGTTTCCCTACGGGGACCAGGCTGCAGACGTCGGTCTATTAACGAATGCCATGACGTACGAAGAGGCTGCAGCAGGGCTTGTCCCTAGCGACATCGCGTTTCGCCAACTGCCGTTTGATCACCCTCTGTATATTATGTTCTCGAGCGGTACCACGGGTGCGCCAAAATGCATCGTCCATTCGCAAGGTGGCGCGTTATTGAAGCATGCGACGGAACAGCCACTGCATTGCGATATCCGCAAAGATGATCGGGTGTTCTTTTTCACCACATGCGGTTGGATGATGTGGAATTGGTTGGTCACCAATCTGGCATGGGGTGCCACGTTGTTACTGTATGATGGATCGCCGTTCTATCCGACAGGCGAGACCTTGTTCACTTTTGCTGACGAAGAAAAAATGACGCTGTTTGGCACATCGGCCAAGTTTGTCGATGCGCTGAACAAAGCAGAACTCCGACCTCGTGATACCCACGATTTATCATCGATCCGCATGTTCTGTTCAACTGGATCGCCTTTGGCCCCCGAGGGGTTTGATTACGTTTATGATGCGGTGAAAACGGATATTCATCTGGTTTCGTTCTCGGGCGGCACCGATATCATGGGATGTTTTTGTGGAGGTGACGTCACACGTCCGGTATGGCGCGGTGAGATTCAGGCACGCTTTCTTGGCATGGCCGCTAATGTCTTCGATGAAGAAGGGCAGCCCGTCCAAGGCAAAAAAGGTGAACTGGTTTGTACAAAACCGTTCCCAACAGTGCCGATTGAGTTTCTTGATGATCCAGGTGATGCACGCTTTAAGGCGGCGTATTTCGAGATGTTTCCAAATATCTGGACACATGGCGATTATGTAATGCTGACGGAACATGATGGCATCGTCATCTTTGGGCGATCTGATGCAACGTTGAATCCGGGTGGTGTGCGGATCGGCACGGCGGAGATCTACCGCCAAGTTGAGAAGCTTGCGGAAGTTCAGGAAACCATTGTGATTGGTCAGGAGTGGGACAATGACGTGCGGGTTATCCTGTTTGTCATTGTTCGGGACGGCTATGAACTGGATGACGAGCTGATTGCGAAGATACGTAAACAGGTGCGAGACAATTGCACGCCACGTCACGTGCCGGCAAAAGTCATTGCTGTTAAAGATATACCGCGCACAAAGTCTGGAAAGATCACCGAACTTGCTGTTCGCGATATCGTACACGGCCGCCCAATCAAGAATAAAGAGGCGCTGGCGAACCCTGATGCATTGAAGCTGTTTGAGGATCTGGCCGAGCTTAAAGTCTAGCGACCTGTCGTGTTGGTTTTGCCCTAGATTTCAACGTTGGCAATAGACCGGTACATTGCCTGAAGTGCACTCGGCGCCGTGCTGTCGCCAGACTTGGCGCGTTTGACGAGCTGTTCGACGCAGGCTTCGGTGATGGCCCTGAGTTCTGACGATTCCATTTCACCAAGAAATTGATCGGGGTTGTTTCGAATGGCCAAGATGAATGGGTTACTCATGAATTTTTCTCCAAGCGGCGTTTCGTCGCCAGTCTTGATGCTGATTCTTTGGCTTCGACTATGAGCCAATCACGAAAGGCGCGGACTTTTGGGCGATCAATGTTCGTTTCAGTGACCGCGACATGATAGCTATACTACGCTGTGAGCGCGAGATCAAAAGGTGCTACAAGCTTACCGGCATCAATATAGTCAGCAACCAAAAGGCCACGCCCCAAAGCGACGCCGTCACCCGCCATTGCAGCCTGTATCACCAAGTTTGCATGGGTGTAGCCGGGTCCTCGCGTTGGGTCGATATCGTTAAGACCTGCTTCTTGCAGCCACATGGTCCAATCTTGGATCATGTCGTCATGGGTAAGTGTGTGATGGCGAAGGTCTGAAGGCTTTTTTAAGCCATTGCCTTGCGTCAGCAATTCTGGGGCACAAACCGGGAAGATATCTTCACGCATAAGTTCTTCGCTAATAAGTCCGGGCCAATTACCCATCCCATTGCGCACACCGATATCAATCCCATCGCGGTCATAATCGGCAATGGCATTAGAGCTCGCCAAGCGGATGTCGATGTCTGGATTGAGTTTGCGGAACCGGACCATCCGCGGCATGAGCCACGTTGCGGCAAGGCTGTCCATTGTTGCAATTGTCAGGATGCCGGATTGATCGCGTCGTTTTACACGGCTTAACGCGGCATCCATCGAATCAAACGCATCTGTGAGTTCTGGCAATAATGTCTGTCCGGCATCGGTCAATATATGCTGTCGGTTCCAGCGCAGGAAAAGGATCAAGCCAATCTGTTCTTCGAGGGACTTAATTTGATGCGAGACAGCAGCCTGCGTGACATTCAGTTCATCCGCAGCTCGGGTGAAGCTGAGATGACGCGCAGCCGCTTCAAAAGCGCAGAGAGCATTGAGGGAGGGCAGGCGACGGGACATAAATACCAACATTTTTCATAAGGTTTAATTATTTATTTATATCTTATATATGATGCGATAATCACCTAACTAATTGATATAAGTAGAAATATATATTGTTCTCGTAGCATTCGGATAATATTTTCTAATGATTATATAAATTAATGTCGTTTGTTGATATGCGAGATAGCGGGTATTTGTTTGTTCATCGACGCCATACTGAAATTGTTCAGCTGGCTCCGACGAGGAGAAAACAAATGACCAGTATTATGAAAATGTTTCCTGCAGCAACCGGCGTTGGCCGCGAGTTATTCAAAGCCAGCATGATTGCTGTGTTTGTGCTGCCTGAGCGTGGACTGGATGTGCTCCATACGTGGGGCCAGCGTATCGAATCTCGCCAAATGCTTGGCCATATTGAATGGCAGCGGCTTGATGACATGGGTATGACCCCTGAAGATGGTGCACGTGAGAGCGCAAAACCGTTCTGGCGCGCCTAACTCTAAGATCAATGAGTTGTAGAGAGAGCGACCTTTTTCCAAGCGGGGTCGCTCTTTTTTTTATGCGCCAGATTTTCTGAAATACTTAGGATGTACGGAAAGAGGATAGATCAATGCTTGAATATTTACGGATGATGGTGCGCTATAATAAGTGGGCGAACGCAAAGCTGAACACGGCGATCATGGATATTAGTGATGACGCCTACATGGCCAAGCGCGAGGCCTTCTTTGGTTCCATTCACGGCGGCCTCAATCATATTCTTTTGGTCGACCGGATTTGGCGGGGCCGCGTTGAAGGCAATCCCCACCCGGCGGACCGTCTGGACATCATTGTGACAGATGACCGAGAGGCATTTGTAAGCGAGCGCATGGTAGAAGACGATATCCTTATCGACTTCACAGATAGCTTTGATGAAAAAAGTCTTGATGAAAAAGTGACGTATTCATCTTTGATTGGGTTCACGGGTAAAGACCCAAGGCGGCTTATTCTGGCGCACATGTTCAATCACGCAACGCATCACCGGGGCCAGGTCCATGCCCTTTTAACGCAAGTGCCAGCTGATCCGCCGCCACTCGATTTAATGATTTATATCCGCGAGACCGAGGCTGGATAAATCTAGCCTCGTCACAGTCTTTACAGGATGCAGTGTTTGGCGAAATCAGCAGCTTCGTTTGCTGACCAGTCACCTTTAGGCTTCTCTTTGAGGTCAGCGCACCATTCTTTGGATCCGACTTCTGGTGAACAGGCGGAAAGGCTCGCAACGGCAACGAGTGCAAATGCCAGAATACCGAATCGTAAAAATTTAGTGCGAATATGAATTCTCCAAGATTAATAGTGTGATCGAATGAGGTTCTAGATTACGGGCTAAAAGTGTGGCGTCTTTAAGATGTTTTCACAACCAATAGCGATACATCATCTTTAACGGGTATCGCGCCGCGAAACGTTTCTAGGTCTTTTAGAAGCGCTTCAGAGATAGCTTGGCTGCTATGTGACTTGGATACCTCGACAGTCGCCTTCAACCGATCAAGGCCATATGCCTCGCCTGCCGCATTCGATGCTTCGCAAATACCGTCTGTATAAGCGATGAGAATGCCATTCTTTGGGAACGTGCCGGACATATTTCTAAAGGACCATGACTGATCAACGCCAAGGGGGATATCTTCACCATCCAGCGCGGTGAATGCGTTTGAATCAATATCGTACACAAGTGCGGGCTCATGCCCTGCTGAAATCCAGGTAAACCGGTGTTGCCCCGGCGTTAGCAATAATTGGAAAAGTGTAAGAGACCGACCGCCGGAACTATCTTCGCACAACTGGCGATTAACGGAATCAAATAAATCAGCAGGTGATGAGGCGAAATCTGTATAGGTCCGGATCATTGCCCGTGCTGTTACCATTAACAGTGCCGCGCTAATCCCATGACCTGTAACATCTCCGATGATGGCGGCGATTCGCTCATCGTCCATCGGAATGAAATCCTGATAATCACCACCAATCTCGTCGCAATAGATCGTTGTGCTTGCGATATCGAAGCCATCTATTGCGGGTGCTGAGCTTGGGACAAAATGTTGCTGGATTTCCTGTGCGGCGAGTAAGTCACGCTTGACGCGCACTTGCTCTTCGAGCGCTGGCACGAGGCGATTAAATTCCCGTGCAAGATCACCAAGTTCGTCACTGGATGTGTCATCTACGCGCGTACTGAAGTCGCCGGTTTCCAATTGCGTAGCGGCTGCGTGTAATTGGCGGATTGGTTTGGTCAACGTTCTTGCACCATAAATTGCCAAGCCAATGGCACTGATTCCGGCGAAGACGGCAAAGATCACAGCATTCCTGAGTTGGGCCTGGTACGATGCTCTGACAATAGCTTCGGCCTGGTCTTGAGCGCTCGTAATCACCTGCTCGGGGAACGTTGCGGCGAGATGCCATGCGACGTCTTCGGTTCGACCAAGCGGGCCAAAGGACCATGCTTCGCGGACGCCACTTCGTGTGACGAATTCCATGCCAGGGACGCCACTTCTGATGTCACTTGCGACCTTGAGCCAGGCATCGTCGCCATCCAGTAACATTGGCCTCATAAGGTCATGGACACGCCAGTTGCCTGTATTCGCTTCAAGCACAGCAACTTCGTTTGGCAGCAGTTGTGGTTCATCGTCTGGCACGGCAATCAAGTACGCGGATGCTTCGGGGGGCAGATGAGTTGGATTAATTGATTTTGTCAAAAGTGCATCGGTACGAATTGTAATGCGCGCAACACCAACAATTTGACCGCTTGATGTTTGAACCGGTGTCGTCACAGAGCGTCGATTTACAGCCTCGCCTTTTGTAAACCATGATGTGGCACCCCGTTCAATTGTCCTAAAATACCAATCACTCTCACGCGGATCTTGTTTCCCTGTGGTAACGCCAGCTGGGTAAGATAACGTCAGGCCACTTTCAAACGAGACGGAAATAGAATCAACGAAAGTGCGGTTTCTCTGATAGACGGTTCGTGCAACGTCGGTGATGCCAATGAGGCGATACAATGTGCCTGCAATTTGATCCTTTGCAGAATCGGCCGCAATGAAGGACCCCATTTTATATAAATCGATCGGCAGTTCAGTCTGGCTGCCCTGAAGATTTTGATCGTGCAGTAAGAACTCTCCAAGGTCCGCGGTCTCGCTCAATTCTGAAACAGAAACAGTCATGCGTTCTGTGACGTTTGATGCAAACGCGCGGACAGCACGGTCCATCTGTTTCTGTTCAGTGACCAGTGTTATAGCGCCTTGCTCTGTCACGCGCCGTAACTCGCGGGTCAGGCGGTCCGACAGCAATGTCTTGCCGCGCTCTGCCATTTCAAGGCTGAACTCGTTCGTTGAGCGCAAATACATAAACGACGCAGCTGCCAAAGGCAGCACGGTCAAAATAACGAAACAAATTGTCAGCTTTGTTGTGATCTTCATTGAACGTACGACTGCTGCCTTGTGGAAGTATTGGTCACTTATTTGTCCTTTGCACCATCACCCGTAATGATGACAACTTTGCCTGTGGATTTACGTGAAGTCAGCGTTTCATGGGCGATATTAACGTCTTCCATTGGGAAAACGTGGGACACATGTGGCTTTATTTTTCCTGCTTTGAACCAGTCCAATAATTCTGCAAATGAATTGGTGATCAGGCTTGGGTCAAGCTTTCGGTGCGCGCCCCAATAGTAGCCAATGACGGACAGGTTCTTTACCAACAGAATGTTTGCTGGAATTTGTGGCACGGTCCCGCTTGCAAAGCCTAAGACAAGAATTCTTCCACCCGGAATGGTTGCCCGTAAACTTGCATCAAATGCAGAGCCACCGACAGGATCGTAGACGGCATCAGCGCCTCGGCCGTCGGTCAGAGCTTTCACCCGCTCGCGAATATCTTCACTGCGGTAATCGATCAGGTCGTCAGCGCCATACTGTTTTGCAATGGCCAGTTTGTCAGCGCCCCCCGCGGTCGCGATGACCCGAGCCCCCAAAGCCTTGCCAATTTCAACGGCTGTTAATCCAACGCCGCCGGCGGCGCCGTGTACGAGCAAAGTCTCGCCGGGTTGAATTTTAAGCTTGTTGACCAGGCCAATGTGCGAGGTGCCATAAACGATTGAAAATCCAGCAGCCTCAACAAATGTCATGTTGGTGGGAATGACATAGGTATCCGACGCACGCGCGACGGCTTCTTCGGCGTATCCGCCAAAATCTACACATGCCATGACACGGTCACCGACGGTGAAACCCGTCACATCTGAAGATACTTCGGTAATAAATCCAGAAACTTCTAAGCCGGGTGCAAACGGGAGTTGCGGCTTAACCTGGTACTGTCCTTTGACCATTAAGGTGTCGGCAAAGTTAACGCCACACGCCCGCACCGCAATGCGGACAAAGCCTGATGGCAGGTCTGGAGAGGGCAGATCTCCGACACTTAAAGGCTGGTCGCTATTAAATTCCTGGCAAACTACGGCACGCATTCAGAAAGCTCCTACTTGAAATGATGTGACCCATATGGTTTTTCTCATTCCATTGCATCATGGGTATGCGAATATGATAGATGAGCCGCGAAGAAAACCCAAGGCGCGGCATGCGAAAGTTGAAAAAATGCGTGGATTTTTTGGTATCGGTGTCGAAGGCATTTCTAAAGAGATGAATGTCGGCAATTTGTTTCGCTCAGCACATGCGTTTGATGCGAGTTTTGTGTTTACCGTGAATGCGAATTACACCCGGCGAGGTGGACAGCGGTCAGATACGTCTGACTCACTCGCTCACTTGCCGTTTTATGGTTTTCCAGACGTGAGGTCGATGATGCTGCCAAGCGATTGTCAGCTGGTTGGTGTTGAGTTGCTCGACGAATCTGTTGAACTGCCAAGCTTTCGTCATCCAACGCAGGCAGCGTATGTTTTAGGCCCCGAGCGCGGCGAATTATCGCCAGAAATGCTTGAGAAATGTGATCATATCCTCAAAATTCCAACCAAGTTCTGTATTAACGTCGGCATTGCCGGTGCGCTAGTGATGTATGACCGTGTTCAGTCTATGGGCCGGTTTGCGCCCAGACCCGTTCGCGCTGGTGGGCCGACAGAATTGTTAAAGCCACCAAGCCATGGCGGCCCAAAATTCCGTACGGATGTTGAGGCATACCGCGAACCGACGCCACAATCTTATAATGATTAAGGGCTTCTTCAGCTTGCCTTAAGCGTTGGGTGGAAATTCAATAATAACAGTTGTGCCTTTGCCCGGCTCGCTTTCAATACGAATGCGGCCGCCGCTGGCTTCTGTAAGCCCTGTAACAATAGATAAACCAAGTCCGACACCTTCATGTGCATTGTAATGGTTCACGTTTGCCTGACCAAACAGTTGCAGGACTTGATCAATGTATTTTGCTTCGATACCGACACCAGTGTCCTCGACGGCAATTATGGTGACGCCAAGATTATCTCGCGATAACCGGATGGTAATGCGGCCCTGCGGCGGTGTGAACTTTATCGCATTCGATAACAAATTGATGATGATTTGTTGTATTGAACGTTCGTCTCCGAGGAACGGTTCTTCACCTAACATTGAAATTATTTGTAGGGTCAGATCATTTTCGTCAGATAGTTGCTTAACAAGCTCGACGCATTTATGGGCAACCGCATCCAGGTCAACAGGTTCGCGTTCCAACTCTCTTGTGCCGCCCTGCAGCGCGATGAGCGCTAGAATATCTTCAATTAATTGAAGCTGAATATTTCCAGCATCTTCAATAGTTTCAGCGTATTCCAAATATCGCTCGTCACCCAAGTCTCCATAGAGTTGGCTTTTCAACATCTGTGCGTACCCAATGACAGCGTTTAAAGGGGTGCGCAGTTCATGGCTCATATGGGCGAAAAAAAGGGACTTCACATCGCTCTCAGCGCTCGCCTTCGCCACAGATACTTGCAGCATTTCATTCATCGAATGCAACTGTTCGGTACGATCATTAACCTGAGTTTCAAGAGCGCCCCGACCCGAGACAAGACGGTCCAGGGCAAATGTGAGTGCGAGAATGAGGAGAATACCAACCGCCACTAAAAAGATGTAGTCATTGGAAGTTCGTTGATCATTCTAGTCGATGTGAAATCGAGCGACCAGACACGGCTACCAAACACCAATTGATAAGATTTCGCAGGCGTATCTTCGCTACGATTTTGCGAAAACCCATAAATTGTAATGGGCTCAGAACCCGTTATGTAAGCAATATGTATCGTAAAGTGATCGTCTGATGGATTTGGACTCATCATGCTTTCTATAGCCGCCGATGGAGAATAGCTTATACCGATAAATGTTGTGCGATCATCGATCTCATTTTTATATGGCCGCAGCCCCATATCTCCACCACTTTTCACAGCAGTAAAGATGATGACACTTGGAGTGCTTTTTCCTTTGTTTTGAGACAATACAACGGGCGGGGTTACATGCGGTTGGGCGAGTATCAAGGAGGAGCGGGCGGTGCTCATTCTTTCTGGACTGGTGGCAATGTCATATCCGAGAATACCGTCTCGGCCTGCTAAAGACTCAACATAAACGGCTGGTGCATAACTCTCTCTGCCTTCGACTTCCTGAATTTGAAAAGGTACATACCCGAGCTTGCTACGTTCATGTCCTCGAGCCTTCAAAGCGGCGTTAAAAGCAGGTAATTCTTCTTTTGATAATAGTGGAGTTGCTACGATTGCTCTGACGGATGTTGGCCCAGTAAAAAATCTGACCGGAGGATGAATCGTGAAAATTCAATTTCAGTAACATCATTTGTTGATTCGAAAAAAGCGCTCACACTCAGCGCATTATGCATTGCAATTGAAACACTGTTTTGGACTTCCTGGGTGAATTTTGCCGTCCACGCGTCGAACTCAACACGTATCTGATCATTCTCAGCATGCCGGAGTTCGACAAAAAATTGCGCAAGAATAACGATTGCCGCGACACACGCGACGTATAACAGGATCCTGAGCAGTCCTGTATGCAAAATTCCTCCCCCCCCCCTTTATTCAGCCCTCAATGAGCAATCTTGATCGTGCTGACAGCATCGCCGACTGCATTTCGTAATGTTGGTTTCATGTGTGCCGCGATGGTTTCTTGTACTGACGTTGGTATGAGGCCCGCTTCCATAAGCAGCCATCCCATTGCGATATCGCCAGCGCGTTTTTCACCGTCTTCAGTCTTGAGTGCTATGCCTAAGCCTTTGCCGGGGACAATCGCGACATGAACGCCCTCTGCGCCGCCTTTGGTGGCAACCGTGCCGCCTAGAGCCGTCATGACATCTGTATCGAAACGCCCGGGCCCGCCAACCATATAAGGATGTGTCGTCACAGCCTTGATGATGCGCGTTGCTGCATCGCCGCGGGATTCTCCGAAGCCTTTTGGTTCAGACATTTTCTGAGCGGCCTTTGCAAGCGCACGAAGCGTCATGCCATAGACAGGAATGCCGCAGCCATCCTGACCGCGTCCGGTATCTGCGAGGCTTTCGTCGCCAAAACGCTCTAATATATCAAACAGGCGCTTTTGAACGGGGTGATCAGGATCAAGATATCCCTCTATAGGCTCATTTAAATGCAGTGCAGTGGTCAAGAAGCCCGCATGTTTACCAGAGCAATTATTGTTTAACCTGGTAGGCTCAGCACCAGCGCGCACGATATCGTGGGCCGCCTTGATGTCATATGGCAAATGCGCCCCACATCCTAAATTATCGACGCCCAGCCCTAGCCTTTGCAGCCAATTTGCGACGGTCGAGACATGTTCTGCGGTGCCGGAATGCGATGCACATGCGAGCGCCAGCTCGTTCTCAGCAATGCTGTGGGCATTGGCGGCACCACTTTCTACTAGTGGCAGGCCCTGCATGAATTTAATGGCTGAACGGGGGTAAAACATAAGGTCAGGATCACCCCAGGTTTTGAGGGGGCCAGAGCTATCGCAAATCATCGCATGAACGCGATGGCGGCTCTCAACCATAGTGCCTCGCGTCACGTCACAAATAAGAGGATCAGTAATCAAAGGATGAACTTTCATTAATTTATCAAACAAGTGTATATCGGCCCTTGCGAAGTCAAGGGTGTCCGGTATATCACGATAGGTATGAATACTGAGGTACTTTTCAGACCAACGGTCGTCCTATTTTTGAGTTTGCTGGCAATAACGCTAAGCGGGGCACCTGCTCATGCTGAATTCCTTGGCAAGTTTGAGGCTTGGGAAGCTCATGCCCGCAACGATGGCGGTGCGAAAGTATGCTATGCGGCCAGTGCCCCTACCAAATCTGAAGGCAAATACACCCGTCGCGGCGATGTATTTTTGCTCGTATCGCACAGACCCGCCGATAAAATGTCAGGTTTTGTGAGCCTAGAGGCTGGGTATATCTATGAGAAAAAAGGTAAAATTACGGCCAAAATTGGCGGCGCTTCCCATGCCATGTTCGCAGATGGCGGACTTGCGTTTGCATTCGAAGACGGACCCCTGGTTAAAAGTATGATCCGGGGGCAAAATTTGACGGTCCAGGGTAAATCAGGCCGTGGCACGTTAACTGTCGACACATTTTCCTTAAGCGGGTTCACAGCGGCTTACCGGGCGGCGTCAAAAGCCTGTGGCGTAAAGGGATAATGATGAGTGACGTTAAGGGTGATACGCTGAAAAGTGCAGATATTGTGCCCGTTCAATGCCCACAATGTAGTGAAGCGCAAAATACAATAGACGGTATTTTGACGGATACATTCGACACGGCGAATATTGGTTGCATGGTCTGTGGGTATCAATTTGACCCCGTCGAGTATCGCCGTTTATTGGCGGAACGACAGCTTGATTTCGCATCATTGCAACTCGGCGACATGTGATGACGCGATAAGGATGGAAAAGTGCCCGAGCGGGTGCTACATACCCGCGCAATGACAAATATTTCAAAAATCCGTAACTTTGCAATTATCGCCCATATCGATCATGGGAAGTCGACTCTCGCCGATAGACTTATTCAAGTCTGTGGCGGGTTGATGGAACGTGAGATGAAAGAGCAAGTGCTCGACAATATGGATATTGAGCGTGAGCGCGGGATCACCATCAAAGCACAGACTGTGCGTCTTAAGTACAAAGCCGCTGATGGCGAAGAGTATATCCTCAATCTTATCGACACACCGGGCCATGTGGACTTCTCATATGAAGTCAGCCGGTCGTTGGCTGCCTGTGAAGGGGCGCTTTTGGTTGTTGATGCGACACAGGGTGTTGAGGCGCAAACACTGGCCAACGTTTATCTGGCGATTGAGAACGATCTCGAGATTATTCCTGTTCTGAACAAGGCGGACCTCCCCGCAGCGGAGCCGGAGCGCGTTAAAGAACAGATCGATGATGTGATCGGGATCGACACGTCTGATGCATTGTTGATTTCTGCCAAGACGGGCATGGGTGTGCCAGACGTACTCGAAGCCATTGTCACTAAAATGCCACCCCCAAAGGGTGATCCAACAGCGCCGCTTAAAGCGCTCTTGGTTGATAGTTGGTACGACGCCTATCTGGGCGTGATGACACTCGTGCGTGTTTACGAAGGCACGTTGAAACGTGGCATGCGTCTTAAGTTGATGCAGGAAGGATCGATCCATCAATCGGATCAGGTTGGCGTCTTTACGCCAAAACCGAC
Source organism: Rhodospirillaceae bacterium UBA4468 (assembly GCA_002389385.1). Taxonomy (GTDB): domain Bacteria; phylum Pseudomonadota; class Alphaproteobacteria; order Rhodospirillales; family Casp-alpha2; genus UBA4479. The sequence continues at coordinate 13,505 of DGOK01000131.1, forward strand.
AAAAATAGATTTCCTCGGACCGGGTGAAGTTGGCTATATGACAGCGGCGATTAAGACGGTCGCCGATACGTCTGTTGGCGACACCATCACCGAGGACAAGCGCCCAACGGCTGAGCCGCTGACAGGGTTTAAACCGTCAATCCCTGTTGTGTTCTGTGGCCTGTTTCCAACCGATACGTCTGAATACGAAGACCTGCGCGAGGCATTGGCAAAGCTGCACTTGAACGACGCCAGCTTCCATTATGAAGCTGAAAGTTCTGCCGCTCTAGGCTTTGGGTATCGTTGTGGTTTCTTAGGCTTGCTGCATCTTGAAATTGTGCAGGAAAGGCTCGAGCGAGAGTTTGATCTCGATCTGATCACAACAAGCCCGAGTGTTGTCTACAAAGTTCATATGACCGATGGCACGATGAAGGAACTTCATAATCCAGTCGATATGCCTGATCCTGTATCAATCGACTTCATCGAAGAGCCGTTGATCAAGGCTGCGATCATGGTGCCGGATGAGTATTTAGGCTCGGTCCTGAGTTTGTGTGAAGAACGCCGCGGTGTGCAGCAAGAACTGACGTATGTCGGCAATCGCGCCATGGTCGTCTACACGTTGCCATTGAACGAAGTCGTTTTTGATTTCTATGACCGGTTAAAATCTGTGTCGCGTGGCTATGCGAGTTTTGACTACGAATTGATTGGATATGCCGAGGGTGATCTCTCGAAAATCTCGATTTTGGTGAATGCTGAGCAAGTTGATGCGCTGGCCTTTATTGCGCACCGAACGCATGCAGAAGCGCGTGGCCGTCAGGTCTGTGAAAAGCTCAAAGATCTGATTCCGCGGCAATTGTTCAAGATTGCGATCCAGGCGGCCATTGGCGGCAAAGTTATTGCGCGCGAAACGGTCAGTGCGATGCGTAAGGACGTTACCGCTAAGTGTTACGGCGGCGATATCACGCGAAAGAAAAAGCTTTTGGAAAAACAAAAGAAGGGTAAAAAGCGGATGCGCCAGATTGGCAACGTGGAAATCCCACAATCTGCTTTCCTGGCAGCGCTCAAGACATCGGGCGATTAACGCTTAAACGGCTTGACGAATTCCGGTAACGGGTCAGCAGCTGCATCAAACCCATCATTGTTATTTTCTTTTTCAAATAGGTCGATGAGTTCGTAGGACGGGAGTTGATCGTCTTCATCAGGGTTCCAACCTTCATCGCGCGCCCATTTTCGAGCTTCACTCACCAATTCATCATATAGAAATAGTGATGCTTCGTGTTCGCGCATTTCTTCTTCCTGAGCAGGGCTCAAGACGCGATTTGAACGACATGTCCAGGCGAGGATAACGCCCGGTACACCAAACAGGGCCCACGCAGGCGGGCTTAAGAACCACGTCATAACGGGATCCCATAACCAGGGGATGGCATGACCTAATCGCACTTCTGCAAGCACGTAGGCGCTTGGCCAGAGTGCGCGCCATAATTCTGACGTCGATAGTACCCAGCCGGCACCCCCCGGGAGCGTCCGCGCAATGGTTTCTGCTCCCGCTGCCGTAAAGGCGCAGAGCATTAAAAACCAGCCCAAAAAGAAAATAGTTCTCATGCCTGCATAATCGCCTGAATTTGTTAATAACTATTAATTATGTGGGCAAAATTTTTGACTTTGCAAAGATTTCTCAATCGCTCTTGCGGGGCGGCGTTTGCTCGGCTAGTTTCCGCTCGATCGTCAGGTCTTGCGGAGGGGTGGCCGAGTGGCTGAAGGCGCACGCTTGGAAAGCGTGTATGCGGGAAACCGTATCG
>DGOK01000056.1:0-2228 GCA_002389385.1 Rhodospirillaceae bacterium UBA4468
CCCATCGCAAGAACAAGCTTGTCATATGATAGCTTTTCACCAGTACCCAAAACGAGTGAATTGGTATCACGCTCAATCGATGCCGCCTGCGTATTCAACCAGACATCAATTTCTTTTTTCTCATACCAATCCGGGGACATGAGATACAGGTCTTCCAATCCGGTCCGACCATACAGCAACCGGCCAATAGCCATTCGATTATAGAACGGATGATTTTCACGTGCGACAACGTCAATTTTACACGTCGGGCTTAGTCTGCGAACTTCATCCGCCGCCGCCATGCCGGTCGTTCCGTTTCCGATAATAACAACTTTCTGGATACCTGTTTCTTCACCCCAATCGGTTTGATCGGCAGGTGGCGGTGGTTCCGGCAGGTCGTTAGGGTCCATTCCCAAATCAATCGTTACACCACCACCAGTAGCCTTGCAGACGCAAGCCATACGTGCCCGACCCTCAAGGCCTAAGCGTCGCAGCGTTGCCAATTCATCTTCAGATGGCGGACTTAGATTCTCCATGCCCTCGACAATCGCAATTGCATCAGCGCCACACATGCCCATACGGCATCCAAAATCTAATGTAAGACCAGCAGACTCGATTCCGTCAAGAATCGTGCGAGAGGGGTCCGCCGCAAAGCTGCGGCCTGATTTCTGCTCACTCACAAGATCATCCGCAGCTCCGTCTGCATTGCCACGCACTACTTTTATATTAACGCCGACTTTCGGTTCAGCAGGGCCTTCATTAAGTTTTCGAAAATCACGTTCAGCTGAAACGCCGTTAAATATCACGCGTCCAGCAACCAGCAATGCGATCAATGCGATCCCTTTGCCCGCCCAAGTTGAGGCTTGCAGGCCAACAAAATCTGCTACTGTGTGAACGATACCGTCTCCGGTAAACCAGTAGAAGATAACCAAGGCCGACATCCCCGCAATCGCCGCTGCTCGGTAGTCCGAAACGCGGATAAAAATGCGTGCCGCCATATATATACCGAGTGTTGTGACGATCCAACCAGCAAGGTACAAATAGTATGCACCAAGGCCTGTTAATTCGGGGTCCTGTGCGGTGAAAAATCCGAGTGCAAACCCTGGTAAACCTGCAACAAAAAACTTCTTATGCCCGGCATACCATAAGTCTTTGTCCGTAATATCGCTGATGAATGCAGCACGCGGATTAAAATCGTAACAGTTCTTTTGACATCCCACACAACTAGGGCAGTAACCGTTACGCACTGTATAAATGGGGGCGTGACCATAGGCTTTTTGGATCGGTGCTAGAGGACAAAAGGTTCCACACCAACCACTTCGACCTTTAAAAAAAACACCCCCAAGGAATGCTAATGCCAGTGCCCCACAAACGAGTATCAGCAGTGCCGCTGGTTCTTTATTGAAATAAACATGCCGCAAACTAACCAAAAAGAAGAACAGCAATACAGATATAAAATATGCAATATTCTTGAATCGGACCGGTAATGTACGCTCCTGTGAAAACCCAAAAGTTCGAGGCAGTTGATTCAACAACGCCATGGGACAAACTTGACGCCAAATGCCCGGCGCGATGGCGAACAACAATGGCAAGGATGGAATCATCACTTTCCAAAACAAGGCAAACCCCTCAGTCGGGTGTGTTGCAATAAGCCAAATGGCGGCCAACATGATGGCAAATGTCGCGATACGCATGACCCACCAAAATGCTGATGGCAGGCGTTTAGGCATTTCGAGGTAACTGGGAAACGGTTTTTTCGCGACGTCACTCATAATAGAAAATATCCTTAGAAAGTGTCTTCAAGAAGAGGAAACACTGGTGGTCCAACGCAGCCGCATCGCGAGGATGCGGCCAAGGTCAAAAAGTAACTTGCGTGCAATAACGGGCTCCCAAGCAGCCAACGTATCGAAAGTCTCTTTGGTTATGCGGATGGCCGTGCCTGGTGTTTTAGAACGAATGGTTGCGCTTCTGGGTGCGCCGTCGAAAAAAGAGATCTCACCAAAAACCGATCCTTCAGGAATGCTCGCAAGCACCTTATCGCCGATTACAACCTCAACTTCGCCATTTGTCAGAATATAAAAAGAGTCATCTTTGTTGCCGACCCGAATTAAATCGTCACCTGTCCGGAAATGACGAGTCTCGACAAGCTTTTTAATGCGCGCCCAATCGACTTCTGAAAGATCAGCTAAGAACGTGATTTCCTGTAGAGATTTTTCAGGCACAACAGTATCTGGATAATCGAAAAGCCC
>DGOK01000056.1:2322-12259 GCA_002389385.1 Rhodospirillaceae bacterium UBA4468
ATCAAATCGTAATACTATTTTAACCTAAAATTCTAACGGGTTCTTAAGAGTTGCCGTTGCATAATCTGTCCAAGGTTGGGACTTGGGATCAACACAGAAGGTGACATAAGGATTCCCGTTGTCCATGGGGTTAATTGAAGAAATACGCAGGCGTGCGAAGCATGTCGTCGGTCCATTGTTTGGTATCGTCGCAGTTTCATATTTTGCCTATCACACAGTTCACGGAGATCGTGGCGTCTTGTCGCTCGTTCAGATGAGAGAACGTGTGTCTGACGCAGAGCGCCAGTTAAACAGACTTGTTGTCGAAGAGGATCATTGGAGTGCGCGCGTCAAGTTGCTGCACCCGGACAGTATTGACCGCGACATGCTCGATGAACGTGTTCGAGTGATGTTGGGATACGCCAGGGCTGACGATGTCATCGTCCTGAATTTAAACAAAGAGTAGCAAAAGGAGAAACCTCATGGCTTCACTCTCAGACAATCTAAAACCGCCATATTACGCCGCCATCATTGATAGCAAGCTTCATAACAATATTGATGAGCCTGCAAACGAAGGCGATCAGTTGGTTGCGCTCGCAGTCCGCCGTCCTGGATTTTTAGGTTTAGAGACTGCACGTGCCGAAGACGGTCGACCCGTCACCGTTTCTTACTGGCGCGACTTGTCCGATGTTGAAAATTGGCAAACCGCGAGCGGTGCTATTGGTCAAAAAGCGATGCCTCTCGAAGTTTGCCGCGTTGCAAATTCAAACGACAAAGAATTCCGTATAAGTTGAGGAGGCGATATGGCTAAATTTAATCCCAGACGCGATCCACCATATTACGCTGTCATAAATCGGACAACGCCACCTGGCCTCGATGTAGGGCAGTATCTGGACGCCGGAGAACAGATGATTGGCCTTGCTGCCACCGAACCCGGCTTTCTTGGTATCGAAGACGTTACCGATCCAGAAGGCTTGCCGTATACAGTATGTTATTGGAGCCGCCCACAATCACTCAGACGGTGGCGCTCTGAAGTCGCAAACCACATTCCACCAAAGATCAATGCCGACGATATCATCTGTCTTGAAGGATGTTATTGGCACTGGTTGACAGATATCTTTGAAGCTGTTTCGCGTGTGGATCGCGAAAATATCGTACCAGTAAAGTTCGGAAAACAGGCAGCTTAACTTAATATCAGTTATCTTTTGTGCCTTTTTGGGCATAATTCGCCTTTTAAGGGCGACTTCACTTGAATCAAATATCAAATTCACTTACTTTTTCAATATTGAGAGCGGTGATTAACCGACGCAATTGACATTGGGAGAGAGTGATGGCGAAAACGTCGAAAGTCAGCGCTAAGAAGTCGGCCACGTCCAAGTCCACTTCTAAATCTAAAGCAAGTTCCAAATCACCTGCTGTGAATGGCGATCAGCTTATCGCCTATTATCGCGACATGCTGAATATTCGGCGATTTGAAGAGAAGGCCGGACAATTATACGGCATGGGTTTGATTGGTGGCTTCTGTCACCTTTATATCGGCCAGGAAGCCGTTGTTGTTGGCATGACCCAGGCTGGAACGGATGACGATTCAGTTATCACCTCATACCGAGACCATGGCCACATGCTGGCCTGCGGGATGGACCCTAAGGGCGTTATGGCTGAACTCACCGGTCGCCGAGGCGGTTATTCCAAGGGCAAAGGCGGCTCAATGCATATGTTCTCGCGCGAAAAGAAGTTTTTTGGTGGGCATGGTATTGTTGGCGCACAGATCCCACTAGGGACAGGCCTCGCGTTCGCGCACAAATACAAAGGAGACAATGGCGTTTGTCATGCCTATATGGGCGACGGCGCGGTCAACCAGGGCCAAATTTACGAAAGCTTCAACATGGCAGCACTTTGGGACTTACCTGTGGTCTATGTCATTGAGAACAACAAATACGGCATGGGCACATCCATTGAGCGTGCATCGTCCAACGTTGAATTATCTGAACGCGGTAACGCGCACGATATTCCGGGACAATCCGTTAATGGAATGGACGTCCTTGATGTGGTCGAAAAGGGTGGTGCTGCACTCGAGCATGCACGATCTGGCAAAGGCCCGATGATCCTCGAGATGAAGACTTATCGATATCGTGGTCACTCAATGTCTGACCCAGCCAAGTATCGCTCTAAAGAAGAAGTGCAGAAAATGCGCAAAGAGAGCGATCCAATCGATAACCTCCGTCATACTATTCTTGAAGGTGGTTTCGCGACTGAGGACCAGTTGAAAGACATCGACAAGGAAATCAAATCGATTGTCACCGCCGCTGCAGAATATGCGCAGCAGAGCCCCGAGCCGGATGAGTCGGAACTTTATACCGACATCCTTAAAGAAGCTTGAGCATAATTTACCCGAAAAAAGGTTAAAATCATGGCCACACAGGTACTGATGCCGGCGTTATCGCCAACAATGACTGAGGGCAAAATCGCCAAGTGGATGAAATCCGAAGGTGATACTGTCGAGAGCGGAGACGTGCTCTGCGAAATTGAAACTGACAAAGCAACAATGGAAGTCGAAGCTGTCGATGAAGGCAAGCTGGGCAAAATTCTTGTCGCTGAAGGCACTGAAGGCGTCGCCGTTAACACGCCCATTGCCGTTCTATTAGAAGAAGGCGAAGACGCAAATGCTATTGATGCTGCGTCATCAGGTGGAAGTGCCGTTGCTGAAGCTAAGCCTGCTGAAGAACCTGCAGCTGCATCATACGAAGAGGCATCTGCACCTGCACGACCAAAAGCTGCTGAAATCGCCCCTGAGCCCGATTACGACGGCCCAACTAAGACGCAGACAGTTCGTGAAGCGCTTTGTGATGCCATGTCCGAGGAAATGCGTAAAGACGATACGGTATTCCTGATGGGCGAGGAAGTCGCTGAATACCAGGGTGCCTATAAGATTTCTCAAGGCATGCTCGCTGAATTTGGTGAAAAGCGTGTCATCGACACACCGATCACCGAAATTGGCTTCACCGGCCTTGGCGTTGGTGCGGCTTTCTACGGCCTTCGCCCCATTGTTGAATACATGACCTTCAACTTTGCGATGCAGGCGGTCGATCACATCATTAACTCAGCGGCTAAGACGCTTTATATGTCTGGTGGTCAGATGGGTTGTCCGATTGTATTCCGAGGTGCCAACGGTGCTGCGGCCCGCGTTGGTGCTCAGCACTCACAGTGTTACGCCTCATGGTATGCAAACTGCCCAGGTTTGGCTGTTGTCGCACCATGGTCAGCAGCGGATGCGAAAGGATTACTGAAAAGCGCTATTCGTAATCCAAACCCTGTGATCTTCCTGGAAAACGAAATCCTTTATGGCCAGAGCTTTGAAGTTCCAGATACAGAAGATTTCACTCTGCCGATCGGCAAAGCAAAGATTGAGCTTAAGGGCGCAGACGTCACCATCGTTGCCTATTCTATCGCAGTCGGGATTGCGATGGATGCGGCTCAACAACTTGCTGAGCAAGGCATTGACGCCGAAGTGATCAACTTACGTACAATCCGGCCAATGGATACCGCCACAATTATCGAGTCTGTTAAAAAGACAAATCGACTGGTGAGCGTTGGCGAAGGCTGGCCCACTTGCGGTATCGGTTCTGAAGTCTCCGCCGTGGCCATGGAACAAGCTTTTGATTACCTCGATGCGCCGCCTGTGCGCGTTGCGGGTGAAGATGTCCCCATGCCATACGCCGCCAACCTCGAAAAACTTGCGTTGCCCAAAGCAAAGCACGTCATCGAGGCCGTTAAATCCGTTTGTTACTCATAGGGAGGACGCAATATGCCCATCAAGATCCTGATGCCAGCGCTTTCTCCGACAATGACGGAAGGCAAGTTGGCCAAGTGGCTTGTTAAAGAAGGTGATGACGTCGAGAGTGGTGACGTTATGGCTGAAATCGAAACCGACAAAGCGACGATGGAAGTTGAAGCTGTCGACGAAGGTAAAATCGGCAAAATTGTCGTCGCTGAAGGCACGGATGGCGTTACAGTGAATGCTGTGATCGCCCTGTTGCTTGAAGACGGCGAGGATGCCAGCGCACTTGAAGGTGCCGAGACCGCATCATCTGGGAGCGGCGAGGCGAAAGCCGAAGCAGCACCAGCAGAAGCAGCCGCACCTGCCGAAACACCAACTGCAGCGCCTGCGCCTGCTCAAGCAGCACCTGCGGGTCCTGCGCCAACAAGCAGCGACGGTGATCGTATCTTCTCAAGCCCTCTGGCGCGACGTCTCGCTAAGATGGAAGGGATTGATATCTCTCAGGTTTCTGGCTCTGGACCGCATGGCCGGGTCGTTAAACGCGATATCGACAAGGCTGTCTCTGAGGGTACAGGCAAAGCTTCTGCATCCGGTGCAAGTGCAGCCCCAGCAGCAGCACCCGCCGCAGCAGCTGCGACGCCACCTGCAGGTATCGATGCGGCAATGTTAAGTTTGCTGCCTGAATATGAAGCTGTTGAGAACTCCGGCATGCGTAAAACCATCGCCAAACGCTTAACCGCATCAGCGCGGGATATTCCGCACTTTAACGTCAGCGCAGATATCGAACTCGATGCCCTTATGTCACTCCGCAAGGAACTCAATGGTCGCGAAGGTGCTGACTATAAGATTTCAGTGAATGATTTCGTCATCAAGGCCGTCGCACTTACGCTAAAGCGTCAGCCTGATTGCAACGTCTCTTATACAGATGACGCGATCTTGCGCTTTAATCGCGCTGATATCTCAATGGCTGTTGCCGTTGAGGGCGGATTGATCACACCGATCATCAAGGATGCCGGTGCCAAAGGTCTGGCAACGATATCTGCCGAAGCCAAAGAGCTTGCTGGCAAGGCCCGTGATGGAAAGTTGCAGCCTCAGGAATACCAGGGCGGTACGTTCTCGATCTCGAACCTCGGCATGTTTGGCGTTTCGTCATTCAATTCGATCATCAACTCACCACAGGGCGGTATTCTGTCTGTCGGTGCCGGGCAGCAACGTCCGGTCGTCAAAGATGGCGCACTGTCCATTGCGACGGTTATGACCATTACGTTGGCCGTTGATCATCGATGCATTGATGGCGCAGCAGCGGCTGCGTTTGTTAAGGAATTCAAAGGCATTCTCGAAGATCCATTACAATTGATGCTGTGAGACTTTGGGCATGCAGAAAGTCAATTTCGACGAGAAGTTTGACTAATTTGATGAACACTGGCGACCCAAAATCATCGCCGAATTCGACGACTACGACATCAAGTTGGTGAAGATAGAAGGGGATTTTGTCTGGCATAAGCACGACGATGTGGACGAGGTCTTCATCGTTCTCGACGGACAGCTTGATATGGATTTTCGCAACCGACGCGAAACCCTGACAAGCGGCGAAATGATCGTTGTCCCAAAAGGCGTTGAACACAAACCAAACGCATCCAACGAATGCCGGGTGATGCTTCTTGAACGAAAAGGCGTTGTAAACACAGGCGATGCCAACCCGAATAAACTGACGGCTCCCGGAGAGGTGAGAGTATAAAATGGCTGATACAAAATTCGATGTGATCATCATTGGTGGCGGCCCAGGTGGCTATGTTACCGCAATTCGCGCTGCACAGCTTGGGTTTAAGACCTGTGTCGTTGAGAAAGAGCACATGGGCGGTATCTGCCTTAACTGGGGCTGTATACCGACTAAGGCACTCCTGCGGTCTGCTGAAATCTATCACAATATGCTGCACGCCAAGAATTACGGCCTGTCTGCCGAGAATGTCAGCTTCAACATGGCCGACGTTGTCAGTCGCTCACGCGGTGTTTCAAAACGCCTGACCGGTGGTGTTGAACATTTAATGAAAAAGAACAAAGTCACGGTTATTGATGGCAAGGCCAAGTTGAACGGCCCTGGCAAGGTCGATGTGACGGGCAAAGACGGGAAAGCCGCTGGCACGTACACAGCCGAGCACATCATTGTCGCTACTGGCGCACGCCCACGCGCGCTGCCAGGCATCGAGCCTGACAAGAAGCTGATCTGGACATACTTCGAAGCCATGGTGCCTGAGAAGACACCGAAAAGCTTGCTGGTGATCGGTTCTGGCGCGATTGGTATCGAGTTTGCGAGCTTCTATCAGACCATGGGCGTCGACGTCACCGTGGTCGAAGTCATGAAGCAAATCATGCCTGTAGAAGACGAAGAAATCTCAAAAATGGCGCGTAAGCAGCTTGAGAAAAACGGCCTCAAAATTATGACTGAAACCAAGGTCACAGGCGTCAAAAAGGGTGCCGATAACGTGACCTGCACGATCGAAGACAAAAAAGGTAAAACCTCAGAAATTACTGTGGACCGTGTGATCTCAGCGGTCGGCGTGCAGGGCAACATTGAAGATATCGGCCTTGAGACGACCAAAATCAAAACCGACCGCGGCTGTATTGTCGCTGACGAGTTTTCGCGAACTACAGAAAAGGGCATTTATGCCATTGGCGATGTCGCGGGCCCACCAATGCTAGCACACAAGGCCGAGCATGAAGGCGTCATTTGCATCGAAAAGATTGCTGGCGTTGAAGGCGTACACCCGATGGATAAGGGCAAAATCCCAGGTTGTACGTACTGTAACCCTCAGGTGGCTTCCGTTGGTCTCACAGAAGCCAAAGCTATCGAAGCGGGCTATGACGTCAAAGTCGGACGGTTCCTGTTTCTTGCAAACGGCAAGGCAATCGCCCTTGGTGAAGATCAGGGCATGATCAAAACCGTGTTTGATAAGAAAACCGGACAGCTTTTGGGCGCCCATATGGTCGGCGCAGAAGTCACCGAGCTTATCCAGGGGTTTGTGATTGCGATGAACCTTGAGACCACGGAAGAAGACCTGATGCATACCGTGTTCCCGCACCCAACCTTAAGCGAGATGATGCACGAAAGCGTCCTCGACGCTTACGGGCGCGTCATTCATATGTAAGTGATATTATGACCATATCCCTCAAGCCACTTGACCGGGAAGACAAAGACGGTTGGCTTGAGCTATGGTAGGGGTTTCTTGAAAATTATGGTGAGAATGCATTGGCACACCTGACATTTTCGACCTTTGATAAGCTTGTGACCAAAGAACATCCACTACGCTCGCGTATTGCATTGGACGAAAATCAACGGATCGTTGGCTTTATCCATTACTTTTTACATGATTCAACATGGCAAACGCGTGAATCATGCTTCATCGAGGACCTTTACGTCGCCAAGGATATGCGACGCCAAGGTATTGGGCGGCAACTCCTTGATGATGTTGCCCGCGTTGCAGGCATTAACCGCTGGAGCCGTATGTACATGGCAGTGCCCGGTTCTGATGAAACGGCTCTTAGTTTTTTGAACTTGTTTCTGAAGAAAAAGACTGGGTTATCTTTGATCACAAACTTTGACATGATCATCTGAAACGACCACATATTTGTTACAATATTAATGCCTGAGGAGAGCTTATGAGCAAAGTTGAAAATTTAAACCGCGTTCGACACCCTGAAAAGGCTAACAAGCCCGAGAACGAGCCGTTGCGTAAGCCCGCATGGATCAGGGTTAAGGCACCAACCTCAGAAGGCTATCACGAGACGCGCAAGCTTATGCGCGCACGCAGTCTGGTCACCGTATGCGAAGAGGCCGCTTGCCCGAATATTGGTGAATGCTGGTCAAAGAAGCACGCCACTGTGATGATTTTGGGCGATATTTGCACGCGGGCCTGCGCGTTCTGTAATGTCGCGACAGGAAAGCCTGGCGCGGTTGACCTCATGGAGCCTGAGAACTTAGCAATTTCCGTCGCTGAGCTTGGCATGAAACATCTTGTGATCACATCTGTTGACCGCGATGATCTCGAAGACGGCGGTGCTGATCAGTTCGTCAAATGCATCCAGCGCATCCGTGAAACCACACCAGAAACAACGATTGAGATCCTCACACCGGATTTCCGTGAAAAGTCTGGCGCTCTTGAGAAAGTTATCGCCGCAAAGCCAGATGTGTTTAACCACAACCTCGAGACTGTGCCGCGGCTCTATCCGTCGATCCGCCCTGGTGCGCGCTATTTTCACTCACTCAAGCTGTTAGATACGGTAAAGCGAGAGGACCCATCGATCTTTACAAAATCCGGGATCATGGTTGGCCTTGGAGAAACCCGCACAGAAGTCATGCAGGTCATGGATGATCTTCGCTCAGCCGACGTCGACTTCCTGACGATTGGACAGTACCTGGCCCCAACCAAGCGGCATGCACCGATTGATCGTTTCGTGACACCTGATGAATTTGACAATTATCGACGCATTGCCGAAGCACGTGGGTTCTTGATGGTATCAGCGACGCCGCTGACCCGATCGAGCTACCATGCGGACAGCGATTTTGTGCAACTTCGCGAAAACCGCGAAGCCAAACTCAACGCAGCCAAGCAATAGTATCGGTCAGTAATTCTCCGATGCCTACACATGCCGAAAAACGCACACTTCCATATACCCGAGAGCAACTCTTTGACCTGGTAATCGATGTCGAAAAGTATCCTGACTTCTTGCCGTGGTGCTTGGGGTGTCGCGTTAAAAAGCGCGAGGAGGGACTTGTTGTTGCGGATATGATTATCGGCTTTAAGGTTTTCCGTGAAGGCTTCACATCCCAGGTCTCACACCAACGTCCGTTTAGAATTGATGTTAGCTATGCCGATGGCCCTTTTAAATATCTGGATAACCATTGGATATTCAATGAGTTAGAGAATGGTCATACCGAGATCGACTTCTTTGTTGATTTCGAATTTCGCTCCCGAATATTACAGGCCGCGATTGGCGCTGTATTCGGCGAAGCGGTCCGTAAAATGATCAATGCCTTCGAAAGCCGCGCGCACGATCTGCACGGATAACGATAAGTTTAAATTGCCAAAATGTGCATCATCTCAAGCGCTTTAATAGCTGATGCCACACGAACCGTGTGACGATCACCATCAAACATACATCGTTCGTGAATGGTACGGGTAGGGGATGCAGCAGCAATGTGGACCAGCCCAACGGGCTTTGCGTCTGAACCACCGCCTGGTCCCGCAACGCCTGTGATCCCACACGCAAGATCAACGCCTGCGTGGGTTCTGGCACCTTCAGCCATGGCACGTGCGACTTCTTTGGACACAGCGCCAACAGTTTCGAAAAGTGCCATTGGCACACCAACCATTTGATGTTTCGACTCGTTAGTGTACGTCACAAACCCACGGTCCATGACATCAGACGAGCCGGCAATTTCAGTAAGTGCGGCCGCAACCATGCCACCGGTGCATGATTCCGCCGTCGAAACGGTCCAGCCTTTGGCGCGGCACTGGATCAAAAGCTGATCAGCAGCGTCTGTTATTGCGGTTTCCATGACTTATCCAATTCCTAATAAGCGAGGCGCGCCATGCATCAGGCCATAAAGACACGCGGCACCTGCAATGCCCGCAAAAATGTCATCAACCATGACACCCAGCCCACCCTCAATATTCTTATCCGCCCAGGATATAGGCCATGGTTTCCATATATCAAAAGCGCGGAACAGAATGAATGCAACCAAAAGACCTTGCCATGTCATCATCGCTGCCATTGGCAACATCGTCAGCCACTGTCCGGCGACCTCATCAATGACAACAGGACCCGGATCATGCTCACCAGCTTGCGCCATATATATATTTGCCACCCAAATGCCGACGACACTCACTAAAATGGTAGCAATGCCAAGGCCAATCGGACCACTTTCATTGGCCAAAGCCCATCCAATGGGGAGCGCAAACAACGATCCGAATGTGCCGGGCGCAAAAGGCGCATAGCCCGAGCCGAACCATGTTGCGAGTAGAATCCGCATGTCGGAGAGGGGCGGGCGCTTGGACATTGGTGATAGAACCTCCTGAATAGGTCAAAATGATTAACCGACAAGGCACTATAAGTCGACCCTTAATAAAGAAAAACCATTAGGTTTCTGCGATTTTTCATATAATCCAATGAAAATTTTTA